>JAPLML010000377.1 GCA_026387055.1 Planctomycetota bacterium
AGGGCCTCGGCCAGGTCCGGCCGCTCCAGCGCGAAGCGCGCCGCCTCCTCGGCGACGCGCAGGGCCTCGCGCGCGCGGTTTGCGTTGGCGTCGAGGATGCGATACACGCTAGAGTTTTCGTCGCTTTGCATGCGTTTCGTAAACGCGCCCAGCAAGCTGGGCGGCTAAATGCGGAAGGCAAATGTAACGCGCCCATTTAGCCGCCCGGCTTGCCGGGCGCGTGTTGTTGTTGGTTTACGCGCACTCGATGATGCGAACACCGTACGGCTCGATCTTCACCTGGTCCTTGACGGCCATGCCCGACAGGAGGTCCTTGCCCCGAACCTTACCGAGGCTGACCTGCCGCGCCTTGGCCGCATGGTTCAGGAGGAAGAGGAGCTTGCGGTCCGGCCCCTCGCGCAGCAGCGCCTCGACGTCGGCCGCGGGCTTGACGAGCGGCACGATCCCCTTGGCGGCGGCGACGGCCCGGTAGAAGTCCGCCAGGAACGCGTCCTCGGGGTCCGTCGCGATGTAGTAGGCGAGGCCCTGGCCGCACGGGTTGACCGTCAGGCAGGGGCGGCCCTTGTACCAGTTCGAGCCGTAGGTGGCGAGGACCTTCGCCCCCTCGGTGTTGATGAGGTCGAAGACGCGGTCGCACTTGTACTTCGGCTTCGCGCCCGCGAACGCGCTTTTCCTGGTGACGAGCGTGTTCGCGCCCTTGCCGGGCTCCGGCATGTCGATCTCTTCGGCCCAGAGGCCGAGCACGGGGCGCAGCGGGCCGGGGTATCCGCCCTCGTACACGAGGTCCGACTCGTTGACGATGCCCGTGAGGTATGTGGCCACAAACGTGCCGCCGGCGGCCACCCACTTCGCGATCTTTTCGGCCTCGTTGGCGCGCGGCGTCATCTCTTCCGGCGGGGCCTGGAGGGGGAACCGCCCGCTCTTCACCAGGTACAGCATCGGCGCGATGAGCACGTCGTACGGCGACCAGTCGGCGTCCAGGCGGACCACGTCGACCGGGATGTTGCTCCGCCAGACCGCCCGGTAATGCTTGGCGGCGGTCTCGATGACGCGCTTGTCGCGGCTCGGTCCGCACGAACCCTCCAGGGCCCAGCGGTTCTCCTGGTCCCAGAGGACGCCGACGCGGGCCTTCGCGACGCGCGTGCCGACGATCCGCCGCCCGAGGCGGTCCATCTCCTCCCCCAGGGCCGCGACCTCCTGGAACACCCGCGGGCGCTCATGGCCGACGTGGGCGACGACGGCCCCGTGGAACTTCTCGTGTCCGCCGCGGCTCCGGCGCCACTGGAAGTACATCGACGAGTCGGACCCGTGCCCGATCGCCTGCCACGACCACAGGCGCATCACCCCCGGGGCTTTGAGCGTATTGTACTCCATCCAGTTGGTCGAGCTGGGCGTCTGCTCCATGAGCATCCACGGCAGGTTGTGCTTCAGGCCGCGCATCAGGGCGTGCGTGCACGCAACGAAGCCCGGGTCGCCGCCGACCTTCGGGTAGGAGTCCCACGAGATCACGTCCATCACGTCGGCGAACTTGGCATAGTCCAGGCCGCCGTAGAAGCCCATCAGGTTGGTGGTGATCGGTACCTCGGGCGTCACCTCGGCCAGCACGCCCGCCTCGTGCTTGAAGAAGTCGCAGACCTGGTGCGACTGGAACCGCCGCCAGTCGAGCACCAGGCCGTCGGGCACCACGCCGCACGCCGCGTACGGCGGGATGATCTCGGACCACGCGCCGAAGCGGTGGCTCCAGAAGGTCGACCAGTACTGGTGGTTCAGGTGGTCGAGCGTGCCGTAACGCCCCTCGAGCCACGTGCGGTACTCGGCCGCACACAGGTCGCACCAGCACGCGTTGCCGTATTCGTTCGACACGTGCCACAGCACCAGGGACGGGTGGTCGCGATACCGCTCGGCCAGGGCCCGGTCGATGCGGGCCACGTGCTCGCGATAGACGGGCGAGGTGGGGCAGAACCGCTGCCGCGTGCCGTGCGGCAGGCGATGGCCGCTCCGGTCCACCGCCTGGACCTCCGGATGCAGGGCGGTGAGCCACCGCGGGTGGGCGGCGCTCGGCGTGGCCAGCGCGATGGAGACGCCCGCCTTCGACAGCCGCTCGAACGTCTCGTCGAGCCACGACCAGTCGTACTCGCCCGGGCGCGGCTCCAGCTGCGACCACGCGAAGATGGCGGTTGACGCCACGTTGACGTGCGCGAGCTTCATCAGCCGCGCGTCCTCCGCGCGGACCTCCGGAGGCCACTGGTCGGGATTGTAGTCGCCGCCGTGCCAGAGGGTCGGCAGCTTCGGGTTGATGGGGCCGAGTGCGTTCACGGTGTGCCTCCGCGTCTTGGGTATTCCACGATTCTAACCGTGAGGCTGCGGGGCGGCACGGAAAAAGAACGGCGGGACTACTCCTGCAACACCACATGGCGCGGCGGGTCAGGGTACGTCTTTGGCGTGGGTGGCACGGTCACGCGCTGTTGCGTGACCGTGCTTGTCCCCCCACGTGACCATGCACGGCCACGCAACAGCGCGTGGCCGTGCCACCCGGCAATCCTGTGTCACGCCAAACACGTACGGGTCAGGAGACCCGCCTCGCCAAGTGGCGCTGTAGTGCTGGTCCCCGTCTTTCAGTTTTTTGACTTGCGTCAAAGCGTAGCTTGGGGCTCTGAGCTATCATAGGAGTAGGCGCGTGGGGCAACGTGCCCCATCCGAAGGACCATTAACGCGAAACGGAAAGGAAAACGCATGACGACGACTGCCACCCCTGAGCGTGCGATGTTCTGCTACCAGTGTTCCCAGACGCCGCCGGCCGGATGCACCCGCGTGGGCGTGTGCGGCAAGACGGCCGACTTGTCGAGCCTCATGGATACCCTCCTGTTTGGCCTCAAGGGCATTGCCGCCTACGCCTACCATGCCCGCGAGTTGGGCAAGGTGGACACCGAGGTCGACGGCTTCATGCACAAGGCCCTCTTTGCGACGCTCACGAACGTGAATTTCGACATCGAGGACCTGCTGGGCCTCGTGCTGGAGTGCGGCAAGATGAACCTCAAGGCGATGGCCCTGCTCGACGAGGCCCACGTCGAGCGGTTCGGCAAGCCCGTGCCGACCGAAGTGCCCACCGGCACCCGCGCGGGTCACGCCATCGTCGTGACGGGCCATGACCTGCTGGACCTCGAAGCGCTCCTCAAGCAGACCGAGGGCCGCGGCGTGGACATCTACACGCACGGCGAGATGCTTCCGGCCCACGCCTACCCGCAACTCAAGAAGCACAAGCACCTCGTCGGCAACTACGGCGGGGCGTGGTGGACGCAGAAGAAGGAGTTCGACGCGTGGCCGGGCGCCATCCTGGCCACGACCAACTGCATCCTCATTCCGAAGGACACCTACAAGGACCGGCTTTTCACGTGCGGCGCGGCGGCCGTGGCGGGGACGACGCACATCGCCGGCCGCGACTTCGAGCCGGTCATCCGGAAGGCATTGGTGTGTCCGAAGCTGCCGGACCGGCCGGGCGGGAAGCTCCTGACGGGCTTCCATCACACGGCCATCCTGGGCGTGGCCGACAAGATCGTGGCCGCGGTGAAGGCGGGCAGGATCCGCCACTTCTTCCTCGTCGGCGGCTGCGACACGCCGGGCCCCGGCGGCAACTACTACCGCGAGTTCGTCAAGGCGGTGCCCCCCGACTGCGTGGTCCTGACGCTGGCCTGCGGCAAGTACCGCTTCAACGACCTCGACCTGGGGACCATCGACGGCATCCCGCGCCTGATCGACATCGGCCAGTGTAACAACGCCTACTCGGCCATCCAGGTCGCGGCGGCGCTGGCGGAGGTGTTCAAGTGCGGCGTCAACGACCTGCCGCTGACGATGGTGCTGACGTGGTTCGAGCAGAAGGCGGTGGCGATCCTGCTGACGCTGCTGGCGCTGGGCATCAAGAACATTCGGATCGGCCCGGTTCTGCCGCGATTCATTACGCCGAACGTCCTCCAGATCCTGGTCGACAGGTTCGGCCTGACGCCGATCGGCGATCCGCTGAAGGACCTCGAGGGTATGCTGGCCGCCAAGGCGTAACGTAATCGCCGCTTCCGGCCGTGTGCGGCGGGTCTCCTGACTCTTTCGCGCTTCATTCATGGTGCCCACAGGTCCGACCACGTCTCCTTCAGGATGCGCCACCGGTTCCCGGCGAGATGGGGCGGGCGGTTCCCGACGGGCAGGACGTTCCCTTCCTTGTCGAACGTGACCTGGAGCGGCCATAGGCTCTCGATGCTTTCGGTCCGGAGGCCGTAGCGCATGTCGTGAAGCTCGACCACGTGCAGGCCGTCTCGCTCGGACTCGGCGGCCCGAACGAGGCCCGTCGCGAACGACAGGTAGCTCCGGACCTCCGGCAGCTCCCGCGCCCTCTCGATCCAGGCCGAGCCTTGCTTGGGGGCCGACTCGTGCCTCGGCGCAGCGGACGCGAGCGGCCGGATGCGGGCGGCGATCCACTGCCTGTCGGTCTCGATGACCGCTCGCCAGACGAAGATGCTCCCGAGCGCCGGATACGCCTCGGCCCGTACGACGCGTGTCCCGCCGGCCAGTGCCCGGGCCAGGTCGGCGGCACGGTCGTGCAGCACGGCGCCCGCCACGAGATAACCGATGCTCAGGAGGAAGCCTGCCCACCCGATCACGAGCGTGGCCCGCCGCGCCTCGCCGAGGCTGCTCTTCCGTGCAAGCCAGCACACGAGGAGCGTCAGGGCCAGCATCGGCGTGAAGAAGATGTCGATGATGGGCAAGAAGCTCGCGGCGTAGCGGGTCGCGGTGATCGGCGCCAGGATTTGTGTGCCGTAGGCCGTGCCCCAGTCGAGCAAGGGGTGTGTCAGGCCGGCCACGAGCACGCAGGCGTAGAGCAGCCGGAAGGGAGCGGGCGGGGGACCCTCCCGCGCACCGCCGGCGTCAGGCGGTTCGTTCTGGAGGCGCCGGCGCTGCATCTTCCACCAAGCGGCCGCAATCGGCAGGGCGAGGATCGGCGCCACCAGGAGCGAGTGGCTCAAGCCCCGATGGATTGCCCAGGGGTTGCCGCCGTCGAGGTCGGCGCCGACCGCCCGCAGGACAGGGCCGGCCAGGACGTCGAGGTCCGGCACGACGGTGGCAACGATGGCCGCCCACGTCGCCCCGCGGCCGAGACGCTGGCGAAAACCCAACTGGGCCGTCGTCGCGCCCATCAGGATGTGTGTGAGCGGGTCCATTCCAGATGCCGCCTCTCCCTAGAGGCTGCTCTTCACGTGCCACGGGTTGCCAAGCAACCCGTGGCACGTGAAAAAGGACCGGGCCGGTCAAGCCCCCCGAGCCGGCTACTTCAGCACGCCGGCGTCCCTGCGAGAAGGATTCTCATGGCAGCGCCTTTCCGCCGTGTTGGGCGGCTCTAAAGGTATACAACCACGGGCCGGGGGGAAAGGGCCATTCCTTTCGGCGGGTGGCACGGTCAGTCGCCGCGGCGACCCCGCCGTGGCGGGCGCCTTTGCGTGACCGTGCATATTGACCTGCGCCGAGTCCGGCCGTATGGTAAGCCTTGTCATCGCACGGCCACGCAACGGCGCGTGGCCGTGCCACCCGGCTCGCTTGGTTCGCCACGTGCGCCGGTCTGGTCCAAGGAGCCGCGCCATGCGAAGCGACATCCGGATCATGAGCGTCGAGACGTTCCAGGTGGAGGCCGTCTGCCGGACGCCCCTGAAATTCGGCGCGGTCGTGGTGGAGCGTTCGCCCATCGGCTACGCCAAGGTGACCGCCCAGAACCGCGAGGGGGCGGTCGGCGTCGGCTGGGGGGCGATGTTTCTGATGGACCTCTGGGCGTGGCCCGTCTCGAAGGCCCCGCACGAGGCCCGCCAGCGGGCGATGGGCGACCTCCTCGCGGCCTACGCGAAGCTCGTCGCCGACTTCAAGGGGTTCGCCCACCCCATCGAGCTCTTCATGGAGACCGAGGCGGAGCTGCGGAACCTCGCGCGCCGCGCCGCCCGCGCGCACACCCCCGCCGACGCGATGCCGTACCTGGCGGCCCTCGTGGCGGCCAGCCCCGTCGATCACGCCGTGCACGACGCCTTCGGCCTCGCGGGCGGCATCGACTCGTACCGCGGCTACGGGCCGGAGCACATGGAGTTCGACCTCGGGCGCTACCTGGGCGGTGATTTCAAGCATGTCTATCCGTCGCAGTTCCTGCGGCAGGACTACCTGCCCGCCGTGCCCGTGTTCCACCTGGTGGGCGGCCTGGACGTGCTGCGCGAGGCCGACGTGCCGAGGGACGCCCCGGCCGATGGGATCCCCAATTCGCTGGAGCGGTGGATCGAGCGCGACGGCGTCTTCTGCCTGAAGGTGAAGCTCCGCGGGCGCGACCTGGAGTGGGACATCGCCCGGACCCTCGAGGTCTCGCGCATCTACCACGAGGTGCGGATTCGGCGGCGGCCGGGCCTCCCCGCGCGGCCGTTCCTCACCGCCGACAC
>JAPLML010000709.1 GCA_026387055.1 Planctomycetota bacterium
TACTCCGTCGGCGCCAGGTCGTCGCGGTACTTGTCGTACTGGTAGCCGATGTTGAAGGGCGGGTCGGCGAACACAAGGTCCACGCATCCCGCGGGCCAGCGGGGGAGGATTTGCAGGACGTCACCGTGGACAATCGTGTCTTCGGGCGGAAGATCGGGCATCGTGTTTATCCCCAACGGGTAGGGCCGTCCTGCCCGGATGGCCCTACGGCTTGCACTCTAGAGGACCTTGACACTGACCATGATCCTGCCCGCCGGAAGGGCCGTCAAGAGTTTTGTCCGCGGTTTTTTGCGTTTCCGGCGGGCCGGAAGGCCAGTTAAAGGGGCGGGTCCGCGCCTTCGGTTCAAAAAGGGTTGTGCTCATGCGCCTAGGCTGCCTGATGATGGTCACCCTCGGTCTTCTTGTGGCGGCGCCCTGGGGTTGGGCGGCGCCTGCCCCGGAGGCGGGGACGCCTTCCACGCCCCCGCCGGCGCCCGAGCCCAGCGCCGCCGCCAAGGCCCTGCGCGAGGACGTCGATAAGATCCTTGCCGGCCCCGGTCTCGAAAAGGTGACCACGGCGGTCCGCATCATCGCCCTGGCGGAGCCCGCCACGCGCCAGCCCGCCGAGCCGCTCTACAACCTGCGGGCCGACCAGCCGATGATCCCCGCCAGCACGCTCAAGCTCCTGACGACCGCCGCCTGCCTCGACCGCCTCGGCGCCGACTGGCGCATCAAGACGCACATCGGCCGCCTGCCGGTGGAGGGGAAGAAGGACGAGTGGGACCTGGCGATCATCGGCGGGGGCGACCCGAACTTCTCCGGGCGGTTCTACGGCCGCGACACGATCGGGGCGTTCCGCCAGTGGGCCGACGTGCTGAAGCAGGCCGGCGTCAAGTCGCTCGGCCGCGTGGTGCTCGACGACACGCTCTTCGACGGGGTGTTCCAGCATCCGCACTGGCCGCCGGACCAGCGGGCGGAGTGGTACGAGGCGCCGGCCGGCGCGCTCAGCCTCTGCGACAACTGCGTGGAGGTCCACGTGGCCCCGGGGGCGAAGGCGGGCGACCCGGCCCGCGTCTGGCTCGATCCGCCGAGCGCCTACGCCGCCGTCGAGGGCACGATCACCACGGTGGCGGACCGCAGCCAGCATTCCTTCAGCCTCCAGCGGATCATCGACGAGAAATCCTGGCCGCCCATGCGGATCCGCGCGGCGGGCCGCTTCCACGCGGGCGCCGCCGAAGGGGTCGAGTACCGGACCGTGGCCGACCCGACGATGTTCTTCGGGGCCGCCCTGATCGAGGCCCTCCGCGCCGAGGGGATCGCGGTGGCGGGGCCGGCGGTCCGGCAGCGGCTCGTCGACGCGGAGGGCAAAGCGCGGCCGGAGTTCGCGCCGGACATCATCCACTCCTCGCGCCTCGACGTCACGATCGCCGTGGCCGACAAGCGCAGCCAAAGCATGTATGCCGAATGCTTGATGAAACTCCTCGGCGCCTGGGGCCCCACGCCGAAAGGCACACATCCGCTCCCGCCGCGGCAGGGCACCTGGGTGAACGGGTCGGAGGAGATCCGCCGGTGGATGGTCGAGCGCGGCATCCCGCCCGACGGGTGCGTCATCGACGACGGGTCCGGCCTGTCGAAGGAGAACCGCCTGACGGCCCTCGCCGTGACGGAGCTCCTGGCGGTGATGGGCGAGCGGCACGGCGACACGTTCGTCCAGTCGCTGGCCGTGGCGGGGCAGGACGGGAGCCTCGCCCGGCGGATGCGGAACACCTCCGCCGAGGGCCGCGTTTTCGGCAAGACCGGCTACGTCCTCGGCGCGAGCGCCCTCTCGGGCTATGTCCGCGCCAAGAGCGGCCGCATGATCGCCTTCTCGATCCTCATGAACGACGTGCCGTGGGGCGAACTCTGTCGTGCCCGCCAGGCGCAGGACAAGATTTGCATCCGCCTTGTTGACTACTGAGGCGAGTGACGGAGTGACGGAGTAACGAAGTGACGAAGTGACGGAGTGACGGCAGGAACGGCAACGCATCATGTCGAGCCCGCCGCGTAAGAATTGCGGATTGCGGATTGCGAATTGCGGATTGAACGGCAAGACCCCCCTTCGAGCCCGCCGCGGAAGCGGCGGGAAACCCGGACAATTGCGGATTTCGGATTGCGGACTGAACGGCACAGGAACCCGCAAGGTCTACCCCCGCCCCGAAGTCGAAGACTCGCTGTGGCGAGGGGAGCGCGCCGGTCGGGGCCTGCGCCTATGGCACCAGGAAGGAGTCGTCTTCGGACTTCGGGTCGAGCGTACTCTGGCCGTTGTAGCTTGCCTCGTCGTTATAGGCGCGGAGGGTCTCGATGTTCGCGGGGTCGATCGGCACGCTGACGTCGGTGCGGCGGCGGAGCCAGATGTTGTCCCAATTCGGGCCGCAGTACGGATGCTCCTTCCATTCGACGTGCCCATCCAGGTAAAGCACGTTCTGGCCCTTGAACTTGTGGTTCGGGCTGTTGAGTTCCCAGGGCTGGCGGATGTGCTTGACCTGGCGGTTCCACGGCTCGGTGTCCTCATCATCTTCCTCGAACCGCGGCTTCTCCGCGAGGCGGCGGTTTGTCACGCCGATGGGCACCCCGCCGCCCGGCCCGCCGCTCCAGAAATCGCGCCGCATCGGGTTGGCGTCGGCGGCAACGGCGAGTGTGGTGGCGTTGGTGCCTTCAATGCTCATGAGTCTGTATGGCCCGAGCACGTTCTGAAAGGAGTATGAACAGAAGGTCTCGCCGCGGAAATCCCGCACGCTGTCGTGCTTCACCACGAAGGAATCCGGCCGCCCATCGGAGAGCGGGCATATGAGTACTTGCGGTGTAAGACCACTTTCGGCGACCAAAACCCACAAGTTGGCTGTGTTGGACTGGATGGGCTGGCCATTATCGCCGGGCTCGGCCTTCGAGGGCTCACCGTCGTCGCGGACGGGGCTCCAAGCGTCGGTGCGCGTGTTGCCGACTTCGTGCCAGTGCGTCGATTGATCTGTGAAGACGTCGGGCCCGGCCTGTCGATGTAGGGACGCCCATACGCGGTAGGCCTTGCCGATCTGGCTGAGGTTGTTCGTGCAGGAGGCGCTGCCCGCACCATTGTTTGGAAACGTCAAAGCAGAAACGATAATCAGAACCAGGATAAAGAGTATCACCACCGCGGCAATGATGGACCCCAGCCCTGCTTTGTCGGGTGTGGCGGCACCGGAGGACTCGACCATGGCCGGCTCCTTTCGGTGGGAACCTATGAAGGCATCATGCATCGGTGGATCGAGAAGGTCAAATGGAATATGGCGGCTTGCGGCGAGGCAATGTGTCAGCTACAGGGGCCACCCCGCAACTGGCGCCTTGCGGGGAGAGGTTGTTTTAGATTGCCGCGCCGCGGCGGGGGGCCTAAAGTGGTGGTAAGGCGACGGGGCGTGCAGGCACGTGTCCAGCGTACCGATGCGGCGTGTGCCACGGCCGGCTTGCCCGGCCGTGTGTTGTCCCGGTGGGCTGAGGCACGGCCGGACAAGCCGGCCGTGGCACGCACGATCAAGACAAAGCAATAAGGTGAACGGACTACGATGATCACGGCTTGGCAAGCAAGCCGTGGCACGTGAAAGCAGCAAGGTCAGAGGACCACGATGATCACGGCTTGGCGAGAAAGCCGTGGCACGTGGAAGGAGCAAGGTCAGATCGCAAGGGAGCAAGGTCAGCGGACCACAATGATCACGGCTTGGCGAGCAAGCCGTGGCACGTGGAAGCAGCAAGGTCAGCGGACCACGATGATCACGGCTTGGCAAGCAAGCCGTGGCACGTGAAAGCAGCAAGGTCAGCGGACCACAATGATCACGGCTTGGCAAGCAAGCCGTGGCACGTGAAAGCAGCACGGTCAACGGACTGCGATGCCCACGGCTTGGCAAGCAAGCCGTGGCACGTGAACGACACAACGGGAGGTCGCATGGCCGACGTGCGGGTGGATGTGCTGGCGATCGGGAGCCTGGCGAAGAACAGGTACTGGGACGAGAAGACGCCCGTGCGCAAGGAGTACGCCACGGCCACGCTCGTGCGGGCGGGCAAGATGGTGCTCGTGGTCGATCCCGGCTGGCCGGCGGAGGTGCTCGACTCGGCCCTCTATTACCGGGCGGGCCTGCGGCCGAAGGACGTGACGCACGTCTTCCTCACGCACTTCGACGCGTCGCACTGCCTGGGCATCATGCGCTTCGAGAAGGCCGCGTGGTCGATGTACGACGAGGAGATCCGCTACGCCGACGCCGAGACGCCCGCCGACGCGCCGGCGCGGACGATCCTCGCGCGGCTCCAGCCGGCGCCGGAGAAGTTCGCGCCGGGGGTGGACCTCTTCCCGACGTTCGGCCACACGCCGGGGCACGCGTCGCTCCTGGCGTACACGGCCCTCGAGAGCATCATCGTGGCGGGCGACGTGGTCCTGACGCGCGACCACTTCGAGTCGAGCGACCTGGGGGAGATGCCGTGGGACCTGGAGAAGGCGAAGACGTCCTTTCAGGATGTCCTGGAGATCGCCGACCAGATCGTGCCCGCCCACGACAACGTGTTTGTCTGCCGAGGGGGAGGGGGGATGCTGTAAGCCGATGCACTGGGCAACCGTTGCTTCGCGGTGCGGCGTATGATAACGATCCTGACCGCCTATCCCGGCCACTTCATCGCGATGGCCATCCTGCTGGCCTCGTCGGCGTTCTTTTCGGGGTCGGAGACGGCGCTGTTTAACCTCTCGCGCGAGCAATTGCGCCGGTTCCGCGCGTCGCGGAGCCCCTTCCACGCGCTGGCGGCCCGGCTGATGGACGACCCGCGGCTGCTGCTGGTGACGGTCCTCTTCGGCAACAACGTGGTCAACACGGCGCTGTTCGCCATGGGCGTGGTGCTGCTGCACAGCATGGGCGAAGCGTACCCTCAATATCTCGATCAATGGCGCCTTCTCATCGGCGTGGGCATGCCCCTGGGGCTGATCGTCTTCGGCGAGGTGCTGCCGAAGAGCGTCGGGGCCGTCGTGCCGGAGATCCTGGCGCCGCTGGTGAGCGTCCCGCTGACGGCGCTGGCGTACGTGATCTACCCGGTGCGCGTCGTGCTCGTGAGCGGCCTGGTCGTGCCGCTGGAGCGGCTGGTCACGGGCCGCCGCCCGCAGGAGACCGCGCTGCTGACGACCGAGGAACTCCAGGCGATCGTCGAAGTGGCGGCGCGCGAGCAGGCGGTCTCGACCGACGAGAGCGACATGCTGGTTGACATTCTCCAGCTCGGCGAGCTGAAGGTCCGCGAGGTCATGACGCCGCGCGTCGAGATCGTGGGGTGCGACCTGGCCACGCCCACGCGGGTGGCGCTGGTGGTCTTCCGCCGGTCGCGGGCCACCAAGATCCTCGCCTACGAGGGGAACATGGACAACGTCGCCGGCGTCGTCTACGCCAAGGCGGCGTTCCTGAACCCCGACCGGCCGCTCTCGGAACTCGTCCGGCCGGTCTACTACGTGCCGGAGACGAAGACGGTCGAGAGCCTGCTGAAGGACTTCCGCGCGCGGCGGATCCAATTCGCGGTGGTGGTGGACGAATACGGCGGCCTCGCGGGCCTCGTGACGCTGGAGGATTGCCTCGAGGAGATCGTGGGCGAGATCGAGGACGAGACCGACAAGCCCGCCGGCGAACCGGTCCGGCGCGTGAGCGACGCGGAGTATCTGGTGGCGGGGAACCTCTCGGTCCGCGGCTGGGCCGACGAGTTCGACATGGACCTGCCGGCCGGCGGGGCGCGGTATACCACCGTCGCCGGCTTCGTGACCACCCTCCTGGGGCGGCTGCCGAAGCCGGGCGACGTCGCCCGCTGGCGGAACCTGGAGTTCGCGGTCGAGGAGGTGCGGCACCGGCGGGTCACCCGCGTCCGCCTCCGCCTCGTCGGCGCGACTCAAGCGCCCGCGGGCGCGGGCAAACCCGGCGCGTAGGCTTTGGCCGCTGTTGTCGTTTAGCCGTCGCCGGTACGGTACTTAACCCCCGGTGATTCACCGGGGGCGAAATAAACATCGCGGCCGTACCGGCCGCGGCTAAACGATGTGACCCGGGCGCGTTTTGACGAAGGCGCGTGATGCAACACTTGGCCGACATCCTGAGAAGCAGCCCGCTGTACCTGGCGGCCCTGGCGGGCATGGCGATGTCGTTCCTGGCGAATGCCGTCGAGACGGGCTCGTACCGCCTGAACCGGATTCGCCTGAGGATCCGGGCCGACGCGGGCGATCGCGCGGCGGCCACGCTCCTCGGGCTCCTGCGGGACATGCGCGGGCTCATCGTGATGGTCCTCATCTCAAACAACGTGGCACACTTCATCGTGACGGCCGCCGTTGCGACGCTTGTGGCCGAAGCGGCCGTCCGGCAGAGCGACCTCGTGGTGGAGCTGCTTTCCACGGTGATCGTCGCGCCGCTCCTGCTGGTGTTCTGCGAGCTCCTGCCGAAGAACGTGTTCGCCTTCAACCCGGAGGACCGGATGTGCCGGCTGGCGGGCGGGGTGCGGGCCACGTATCGCCTGCTCTCCTACACGGGCCTGGTGCCGGCGCTGAAAGGCCTGAGCACGCTGGTCCTGCGGATTGCGCGGAAGCACGAGGGCGCGGGCGTCAGCCCCTTCACGCCGCGCCAGCGCCTCCGGGCCCTTCTGCGCGAGAGCGCCGCCGAGGGCGTCATCAGCGGCTACCAGAGCGAACTGGTGGAGAAGGTGCTGGCGCTGCGCGACGTGTCGGCCCGCAAGGTGATGATCCCGCTGGGGCACGTCGTGGCGGTGCCGCTGAACATCAGCCGCGAGCAGTTCATCGCGGGCATGCGCGAGCACTCGTACACGCGGCTGCCCGTGTACGTCGGGGCCAGGGAGAGCATCGTCGGCATCGTGCGGATCGACGACGCGATCGGGGCCGAGGGCGGCACGTTCGACCTGCCGGCCGTTATGAGCCGCGACGTCCTCTCGATTTCCACCGCCGGGGCGGCCTCGACCCTTTTTCTGTCTCGGGCGCGCCGCGGAGGAACCGCCGTGGCCGGACTAGCCCAAGCCTCGCGAAGCCACCGCACGCTGTTTGAGGTCGCCGTCGCGGTCCTCCTGCTGGTGGTTCTGTTCGCGGTGATCGCCCCGCACGTGGGCGGGGCGTCCGACGATGCCCGCATGGCGGCCCTCCTGGCCAATCTCCAGACGATCCGGGCACGCCTGGAGGTCTACAAGGCGCAGCATTGCGACCGCTATCCCGACAGGGATTTCATCCGCCAGATGCTCTCCTATTCCAACTTCACGGGCGAAACCAGCGACGAGGCCTCCAACGATTACCCCTTCGGGCCGTACCTCCGTTCCATTCCCGAGAATCCCTTCTCGGGCATCGACCGCGTCCGGGTGGTCAACAGCCCCCGCGTTCGCTACCTGCCGCCGCAGCAGAACGCCGGGTGGTGGTACAACATGGCGACGGGCGAGTTCCGCGCCGACATGACCGACCTCCACCAGTTGCCCAACGGCCTGGCCCTGAACCAACTGTAACGGCGGGATCAGGGACCAGGGACCCGGGAAGAGACAGCGAATCTCCAACCCGTCGAGAGCCTCTGCGTCGAGCGACACTCTCCGTTCCCCTTTGCCTTCCTGGTCCCCGGTCCCAGGTCCCTGTTCCCGCCTCTGATTTTGTTTTGTCCCCGTCCGTGCCCGCCCTATAATTCCGCTACGTCCTTCCGAGGAGGCCGTTCGATGTACACGCGACTTGCTTGGATACCAGCGGGGGTGTTCCTCGCCTGGGCTGCGGCGGCCTCGGGCGCGCCGGCGCCAGCCCCACCGCTGGCGCCTGCCGTGCCGGCAGCGCCTGCCGCGCCGGCCCCTTCGGCGATCCCGGAACCTCCCGACGAGATGAAGATGCTGCACCTGACGGACCTTCAGCGCCGCATCCTGGAGCAGGTGTTTCACCGGCACAAGTTCGAGACGCCTCCGCCCCCCGCCCCCGATGCCGCGTTCGGCGTCAAGGTCGAGCCCCTTGCGCCCGGCGGCGTGTACCGCCTGGGGGCCCAGGGCGACCTCCCCCCGCAGCTGCGCGTGACGGTGCGTTCGACCGAATCGCCGGCGGCCATCCGACTGACGTATCTGGTTCAGGACTTCTACGGCCGCAAGGTCGCCGGCGGGAACCTCCCGCCCGTTTTCCCCGACCGGTTCGGCGTGGCGGCCGCCGACCTCGTCCTCAAGGAGGTGACCAGCGCCGGCTACTGCCACGTGCTGGTGACGGCGATGTCGGAGGAGTCCACCGTCGCGGGCGCTTGCGGCGTTGCGATCGTGCAGGCCGGCGAGACGGTCGGCCCCGACGTGAAGAGCCAGTTCGGCCTGGCCGCGCCGCCGGGGAAGGTGCCGCTGGCGCTTCCGGAGATCGCCCGCCGGCTCGGCGTGCGGCACATGGCGGTCGACTGGAGCGATGCGCCGGCGCTCGACGTCGTGCGCAAAGCCGGACTCATCCCCACCCCCATCGTGCGCTTCGCCGTCCCCCAGCAGAGCCCGGAGCCGGGCGCGCCGGCCGCGGCGCCGGCCGAGGCCATCCAGGCCAACGCCGAGACGCTGCGCGACTGGCAGATCGGCCGCCGGCCCGTCTTCACGGACCTCACGGCCGAGACGGTCAACTCGTATCGGCAGGCGGTCTCGGGGGTCCTGGAGGCCGTGCGGCGCGCAAAGTCGCCCGTCATGCTCTGGGTGACCGCGCCGCCCGACATCCTGGCCGACGTGCTCACGGAAGGGCCCGTCCTGGCGGGGGCCGACGGCATCGCCCTGTGCGTCGACGCCGGCGCCGCCGCCCCGAACCTTCGCAGCGGCGCGTACCGGCGGTCGCTCGATTACGGCATCCAGGTCGCTCGGCGGATGGGCATCAAGCGAGTCGTCCTCGGCGAGACGGGCGACGAGGCGGCCGCGTGGCCTCAGCAGCAGGCGTGGAAGCTGGTGGCGAGGCACGTGCTGGCCCTGGCGAGCGGGGCGGAGCGCGTCTATGTGGCCGCCGGCCGCGGCGTGCCGGAGCCCGTGATTTCCGCCGCCGCCTACGCCGTGATGACGCACCTGCTCGACGGGGCCGCGTACCAGGGCAGCCCTTGGGACGACGCGCCCCTGGTCGACGCGCACCTGTTCGCGGGCCCGGAGCGGCGCGTGGCCGTCGTGTGGTCCCTGACCGGCGAAGACACCGCCAAGCCCGACGGCGGGGCGCTGGTGTTCGACCGCGGGGCCGGCATCGAGGCGCTCGATGTGATGGGCCACCCGGTCGGCATCTGGAAGGGCGAGCGGCTCATCGTGCCGATGGGCGAGGCCCCCGTCTACCTCATATCGAGTGAACTCAAAACCAACGAACTGCGCGACCTCCTGCGCGGCGCCAGGATCATGGGCGTGGCCCCGGCGGCCGTCTACATCGAGAGCATCGTCCGCGGCGAGATGCCCGGCAAGATCAACATCACGCTCCTCGTCCAGAGCCTGCGGCCGTACAAGATGGACGGCATGGCGGGCCTCCGGGTGCCCGACGGCTGGAAGGTCCGCCAGGCCAAGCAGCAGTTCGGCCTGGAGGCCGCCCAGGGCCGCGAGGTGACCTTCGAGTGCGACGTTCCCGCCGCCGAGGGCGCGGGGCCGCACGCCGTTGAGGCGGTCGTCTCGCTCAACGAGGAATACGTCCGCCACAAGCAGGACGTGTGGGTGGCCCAGACGCCGGAGCGGATCATCGAGGTGGGCTACGGCCTCGGCGCGTGGGAGGGGATCGAGCCGGTCGTGCTCGAGAGCCCGGCGGGCGATGTGCGGGCCGAGGTCCGAACGGCCTGGGACGCCAAGACCTTCTATTTCTGCGCCGCCGTCCAGCGCGATCGGGCCCGCTACACGAGCGGCACGTTCGCCTTCGACGGCGACGCCATCCAGCTCGGCTGGGGCCTGGACCCGCGGGCGGATGACGACTTCGGCCACAAGGCGCGCGACGGGGCGATGCCGGCGGGCGCGTTTCGCGACACCGATCACCTGATGGCCATCGCGTTCGGCAAGGACGGGGCCCAGGTCATCCGCCTCCGCCAGCCGCGCGCCCTGCTGCGGGCCCACTATCCCGGCAACCAGGACTCCTGGTATGCCCCGGTGGAAGGGGCCACCGCCGAGATTGCGCGCGACCAAGCCACGGGCCGGACGATCTACGAGGCGGCCATTCCGCTGAAGGCCCTCGCGCCGCTGAAAGGGGAGCGCGGCCGCGTGTTCCGGTTCGGCTTCCGCATCGGCGACGCCGGCCGCCCGCCCCTGGAGTGGTCCCGAGCCGCCGCCGTGCCCGACTTCCTCGCCAACCCGTCGAGTTTCCTGCCGGCCTCCTTCGCCGAGGGCCTTCCGTGCCAGACGTGGTGGGGGATGATTGGTCCCGTGAAGAAAGGCGAATGATAAATGCTAAATGCTAAATGCAAAGGGCCGTAGCCGTGCCGTTTCCCCATTTAGCATTTAACATTTAGCATTCTCCGTGCGAGTGCTCAAGGACGTTACGAGTCTGAAGGGAGCAGGCATGCGTCTTGTCCGGTATCTCGTTCACGACGATGTCCGCTACGGCGTCCTCGAGGGCGACCGCGTCCAGGAACTCCTGCGGCCGTACTTCGAGGGCCTGACGCCGATGAAAACGGTCCGGCCGCTGGCCGAGGTCAAGCTGCTGGCCCCCGCGCGGCCGTCGAAGATGCTTTGCATCGGCCTGAACTACCGCGACCACGCCCGCGAAATGCAGACGTCCCTGCCGGAAGAGCCGGTCCTGTTCCTCAAGCCGGCGACCGCCCTGGCCGGCCCCGAGCAGCCCATCGTGTACCCGACGATGGCCGCCCGCCTGGACCACGAGGCGGAGTTGGCGGTCGTCATCGGCCGCCGCTGCCGAAGCGTTCCCCTCGACGAGGCTGGCCGCTGCATCCTGGGCTACGCGTGCTTCAACGACGTGACGGCCCGCGATCTCCAGGCGAAAGACGGCCAGTGGACCCGCGCCAAAGGGTTCGACACCTTCGGCGTCCTGGGGCCCTGGATCGAGACCGACCCGGGCGACCCGAACCGCCTCGCCGTGACCTGCCGCCTGAACGGCCAGGTCCGCCAGCAGTCGAACACCGACCAGTGCGCATTCAATTGTCAATATCTCGTCTCTTGGGCCAGCCGCCTCATGACGCTCGAACCCGGCGACGTCATCGCCACCGGCACCCCCGCCGGCATCGGCCCCATGCAGCCCGGCGACACCGTCGAGGTCGAGGTCGAAGGCATCGGCATCCTTCGCAATCCCATCGTCGCCGAACCCGACAAGGGCGCCAAGCCGGCGACGATCCTGTAATCCCCTGTCTGCCGCCAAGCCCAATTGCCGGGTGGCATGCCTACGCCGCCGTTGCGTGGGCATGTTCCCACACACGAACACACACTCTTGATTTCTGCAGGCTCCGAGACACTTGACATAGCGGCGAGTTGTGCTAAGGTTGAGTGGCCCCACGAGGATGGATCTTACGGTTTCCGAGGAGGAAACGAGATGAATAAGGTCATCCAGTGCATCGAAAGCATCCGCGCCAAACTTGATGGCCTTCGCCGGCTTTCGCTGAAGGAGACGCCGACGCGCACCATCGTCATTGATCCCATGCTTGAGGCGTTGGGATGGGATGTGTGCGATCCCAATGAGGTCGAGTTGGAGTATGCCACGGTCGACGGAAAGTCCGTGGACTACGCCCTCAAAATCAACAACAAGGCGGTCCTCCTTCTGGAGGCCAAGGCGCTGGACGACCCCCTGAATGATGTGAAAGCCATCACGCAAGTGGTCGGCTATGCGGCGAACGCCGGCATCGTCTGGTGCGTTCTCACCAATGGTGTGAAGTGGAAGGTCTATCGTAGCGTGGAGAAGTGCGCGGCGCCCGACAAGTTGATGTACGAAGTGTCCATAGATGTGCGCGACAGTGAGGGCATGAGCGTTGAGCAGTTGTCGCAGCAACTGTGCCGGCTTTGCCGCGAAGAGATGGCGAAGGGCACCCTGGACGCCCTGGGCGAGCAGAAATTCACCGACGGGAAAGTGCGCAAGGCTCTCGACATAATCATGCGAGATGCGCCACGGGCATTCCTTAAACTGATCCGAAGTACTACGCGAGATGAGGAACTCAGTCCCAAGAAGATCGGCGAGAGTCTGGCGCGGATCTGGCGGACGACCGGGCCGGTTTCTGGACCTCTCGCTCCTGAGGCGGCGCCAGAATCACCGCCGGTGATCAGCGCCCCGGAGGTGCGCCGTCAGGGTGCCCTCAAAGCGGCGCAGACCCGCCGGGAGAAGGGAGCCGTGCATTACGATGAGAGTCACCATACAGCCGACAAACCGCAGGAGGTGATTGACCTTTATCGCGCCCTGAACCGCCTTTGCCTTTCCATGCAGCCTGAAGCCATTGAGAAGAGGTTCAACGCCAAGACCATCGGGTATTCCCTAGGTCCCCGCGCCTTCTTCTGCAGTCTGCACCTCGATAAGAGTAAGCTGCGTGTGTGGCTCCGGCTGGACTATGCTGGGATTGAGAACCCACCATCCTTTGCGCGTGACGTATCAAACGTCGGACACTGGGGCGCGGGAGACCTCGAACTTGCCATAGGAACGGCAACTCAGTTGGAGCAAGCCGTGCCTCTGATCCGCAAGTCATTTGAGGCCGTGGCGCAGGCGAAGCCGGCGCAGTGAGTTGAAGCATGCCACCCGGCGTTTGGGGTCGGCATATCGCCCGCTCTTCCATCTTGTCTCATCCCTTCCTTCGGCGTATGATTTCCGTTTTCCGAGGAGGCTTTCATGCGACGACATGCACAGGTGCGGCGCTATCTGGCGGCGTTTGATACCGCGCGGCTGCCGCAGGTCTTCACCGACGTGGCGGTGGTGGGGAGCGGCGTGGCGGCGCTGCGGGCGGCCATCGAGATCGGCCCGCACTGCCAGGTCACGCTTCTGACGAAGAGCCGCCTGACCGAGTCGAACAGCTTCTACGCCCAGGGCGGGATCGCGGCGGCCATCGCGTCTCCCGACACCATCGAGAGCCACGTGGCCGACACCCTGGCCACCGGCTGCGGCGTGTGCGACGAGAAGGTCGTGCGGCAGGTGGTCACGGCGGCGCCCGACTGCGTCCGCGAACTCATCGACTGGGGCGCCGACTTCGACAAGACCGAGGGCCGCATCAGCGTCGGGCGCGAGGGCGGGCACTCCGCCCCGCGCATCCTGCACGCCCGCGGCGACGAGACCGGCAAGGAGATCACCTCCACGCTCATCCGGCGGGTGGGGGCGATGGAGGCCGTTGACATCCGCGAGGAAACCTACGCCATCGACCTCTTGACGGTCCACCCCACGGTCGTCGGCGTTCTGGCGTGGCATCCCAAGCACGGGATGTTCGTCGTGCGGGCGCGGCGGACGGTCCTCGCGACCGGCGGCCTCGGGCGCATCTACCGCGAGACCACGAACCCCGAGGTGGCCACGGGCGACGGCCTGGCGATGGCCTACCGCGCGGGGGCGGTGCTGGCCGACATGGAGTTCGTTCAATTCCACCCGACCACGCTCTACATCGCCGGCGCCAGCCGCCACCTCGTCTCCGAGACGGTGCGCGGCGAGGGCGGGCGCCTCGTGGACAAGGCCGGCCGGCCGTTCATGGCCGAGTACCATCCCATGGGCGACCTGGCGCCGCGCGACGTGGTCAGCCGGGCCATCATCGCCCAGATGCGGAAGACCGGCGCCACGAACGTGTACCTGGACCTGACGGCCTTCGGCCGCGACGTGCGCAAGCGATTCCCCGGCATCGCGAAGGCGTGCGCCCAGTTCGACATCGACATCGCGCGCGACTACATCCCCGTCCGCCCGAGCGCCCACTACATGGTCGGCGGGGCGACGGTCGACGCGTTCGGCCGCACGAGCCTCGCGAACCTGTATGCCTGCGGCGAGGTCTCCTCGACGGGCTTGCACGGCGCGAATCGCCTGGGCTCGAACAGCCTCCTGGAGGGTCTGGTGTACGGCCGGGCGGCGGGGCGCCACATCGTGGAGGAGCTTTCCGCCGGGGCGACCGACGGCCCCGAGATGCCCGAGCGCCTCCGCAACGACTCCATCCGCTCGACGCGCGGCCAGCTGCACCTGCCGGACGTGCGGGACAGCCTGCGGTCCCTGATGTGGCGGAACGTCGGCATCGTGCGCTCGCACGACGACCTCTCGGAGGCCGACGGCCTCATCGAGTTCTGGCAGAGCTACGTCCTCGACAAGGTCTTCGACCGGCCGGCGGGCTGGGAGCTTCAGAACATGCTGGGCCTCGGCCGCCTGATCGCCCACGCGGCCTCCCTCAGGACCGAGACGCGCGGCGTCCACTACCGGTCGGACTATCCCGAGCGGGACGACGCGCGCTGGAAGAAACACATCCTCATGGCGATGGGCGAGGAAGCGCGCGTGGTGTAAAGACATTTTCGATTTTAGATTTTAGATTTTCGATTTGAAGGACAACCGCTATCGCGAATCGCGCCTGGGGCGGAGCCTTTGCGGCCTTTGCCGTTCAAATCAAAAATCTAAAATCAAAAATCAAAAATGGATGTCGTCGAGACTGCCATGCCCGAGGAAATCGAAGCCAAGGTGAGAATCGCCGACCCCGCGGCCTTCCGCCGCCGGATGGCCGAGCGCGGCCTGGCCGACGAGGGGACCGTCCTGGAGATCAACCGCCTGTTCGACGACGCGGCGGGGTCGCTGAAGCGGGCGGGCTCGGCGCTGCGGCTGCGCGAGGAGCGCGACCCGGCGACCGGGCGGGTCCTCCGCACGAAGCTGACCTTCAAGGGGCCGGTCACGAAGAGCGCCCTGAAGCGCCGGCCGGAGACCGAGCTCGCCGTGGAGTCCGCCGAGCCGCTGGCCGAGATCCTGGGGAAGCTCGGCCTGGCCGCCACGTTCCGCTACGAGAAGCGGCGGACGACCTGGCGCGTCGGCCCGTGCGAAGTGCTCCTCGACGAACTGCCCCACCTGGGCTGGTTCGCGGAGGTGGAGGGGCCGACCGAAGAGGCGGTGCTCGCGGTGCTGAAGGACGTGGGGCTCGGCGGCGAGCCGACGATCCGGCAGTCTTACATCAAGCTCTTGAGAGAGCACCTCGCCTCGCGCGGCCTCGACCCGACGCAGGCGTCATTTAGCCGCCCATCTTGATGGGCGCGTGTTCTTGAACCGTTCAGCGCGGAGCCGAAGTCGAAGACTCGCCTCGGGCGAGGCGGCCGCGTCATTTCCCGCGCCACAGCCTCCAGAACTGCCACCACTTGCGGCCGACGCGCTCTTCGGCCCGGTGGCGGACGCCCTTCTGGAATTCCTTCTGCTCCAGGGAGTCCGCCTTCCGCAGGCGTTCCATCGCCGGGATGCGCTCGAGCATCTCCTGGATCGTCGAGCGCCGGTACGCGCTCGCCTGCCGCGAGGCCTTCCGGCGGCTGGCGTCGGACCAGAGGGCGCCGGGCGGCGGCTCTTCGTCCTGGGGGCCGTAGAACTTGAGCGCCTCTTCCAGGCACTGCCGCGCGTCCAGGAGCGACTGGGCCTTCTCGGTCGCGGCCTTGAGGCGCTCGATGCGGCCGAGGTAGAACCGGGCCAGGTCCAGCCACTCCGCCGCGTCGAGCGCGCGGGAAGGTTCGGGCGTGGGGTTCACCTGGCGGACGGGATCCTTGGGGTTCGCGCCGCCGTCGAGCTCAAAATGAAAGGCCTGCTCCTTCCTGCACGTGAAGCACCGGGCGGCCACGTGATGCCGGACGCGGCCGGCGGCCTCCTCCACCTGCTGGCTGTCCGAGAGCCACGCCCCGCCGCAGGCGCAGGGATGGACCATCATATAAAAATACTCTTCCTGGACGCTATGGACGTGGATGCTCTCGTCGAGCGGCGCCGGCAAACCGGTCTCCCTTGCGTCTTCCAGCGTACGGTCCCTGTCCGAGGGCTCGCGATGCCGGCACGCGCTGACAAACCGCGGGCCAGACGACCCCTGCGTACGGCCCGCGCGTCACTTACTTGCAGTCGGGGCGCCAGGCGCAGGCGGGCTGGCCGCAGGCGGCGCTCTCGCCCCGATTGTAGCAGTCGCGGTTGTGTTCGGCCTTCTGGACGGAGCGGACGAGGTCCGTCTTGGTCTTGCCGACG
>JAPLML010000692.1 GCA_026387055.1 Planctomycetota bacterium
GCACGTCGCAGTTCCTGGCGTTTACGGACCTGGCGGACGACGCTCTGGACTGCCCGGACCTTCCGCCGGAACTGAGTCGGGAACTGCGGCGGCGCCTCGCGCTCTACGCCTACGTGCACTCCGACCCGGACTACAACCCCCGCGGCTCGGGCGCGCACCTCGGCAACAAAAACATGCCGATCAACCGCACGCTGGCCCTGTCGTACTTCGCCGGGCTCCTGCGGGATCATCCGATGTATGGATATTGGATGCAGTGTATCCGCGACTTCGCCAGGTACAAGTACGCGACCGAAATGGCGGTGGACGGGCCGAACATCGAGTGCCCGAGCTACGCCATGTACAGCCCGTTCCGCACGCTGAACATCACGCAGAACGTGCTCAGGAACCGCGGCATCCACGACTTCGGCCCGGAGGGTTACCACGCGGGGTTCCTGCGGTGGGTGAGCCACGTCACGATGCCCGACCCGCGTAGCAAGGGCTGGCGGATCATTCCGGGGATGGGCAACTCCTCGAACCTGGTCGAGAACGTGTGGGGTTTCAGCATGGCCGCCGAGGTGGACCGCGACCCGAAGTTCGCGGGGCGGCTGCGGTTCATGAACCGCCTCGCCAACGGCGATATGCCGCTGGAGAAGGGGCCCAACTCTCACGATCACGTCAACGCCACGCCGCACGCGATGTACTACCTGCCGTACGTGCCGGAGAATCCGCGGCCGCTGGCGACCGCGTTCCTTCCGACGTATGGAGTGATCTTCCGCCACCAGTTCAACACGCCGAACGAGACGGCGATGCTCCTGCGGGCGGGGCTCAACTGGGGCCACTGGGACACCGACGCCCTCAACGTCATCCTCTACGGCAAGGGCGCGCCGCTCTCGCCGGGCACCGGCTACCAGTATTACTCCGGCCCGGCCACGGAGGGGAACGCCATCTATCACAACCAGGTGAAGGTGGGGCGGCGCGACGTGCAGGAGTGCTTCGGCCGCGTGGACGACGCGGTCGCCGACTACGGGTTCGGCCCGAGCGCCGACTACGCGGTGGCGTCGCGCTTCTACCCGTCGCAGATCTTCGGCGACGGCGGGGGGCCGACGGTCTGGAACCGCCACGTCCTGTTCCTCAAGTCCGGCGGGGCGGACGGGCCGAGCTGGTTCGTGATGCGCGACACCTTTTCCGGCGGCGAGAAACGGCCCACCTGGTGGGAGTGGATGAACCTCGATACCGCCGACCTCATCCAGGTGGACGGCGCGGCGTTTGACGCCGGCAAGGCGCCCGTGGACAAGAACGTGCCGGAGGGCGAGTTCCCGCGTCTCGGCGGGCAGGCGGTCGAGATGAAGACGAAGTACGGCGCCTCCACGTGGTTCTGGTTCAGTCGGCCGCGCGACGTGCGGGTGCGCATGACCTTCAAGGCCGCGGGCGAGACTAAGACGATTGTCGATATCCCCGGCGCGCCGCAGGAGGACTACTTCTACGTCGTCTATCCGCGGCGCGACGGCGAGCCGGCGCCCACGTGTAAAGCGCTCGGCCCGGGCGTCGTGAGCGTGAAGACGGGCGAATCCACCGACACGGTCTTCGTCGGCGACTCGCCCTTCAAGTGGAACGAGGGCGACACGCTCTTCAGCGGCAAGGCGGGCGCGGTCCGGGTCTTCGCCGACCGCGTGGCCCTGTGCCTGAACGCAGGCAGCGGCGCGGTCGGCTACAAGGGGCACCTCCTGGAAGGCCACGGCCCCTTCGAGCGCGTCGTGCCGCTGCGGGACCTCAAGGTCGGCATCTACAAAGTTGACGGCGGCTATGAGAAGAAGAGGCTGACCGTGGACCTTGGCAGGGGCGTGACGGTCACCGGCGAGGGGCCGTTCACCGCGGCGCTGGATGGCGAGATTGTGCGCCTGAAGACGCAGGGCCGCGCCCGCGTGCTTCACGTGACGCAGCCGCCGTTCATTGTGCGGCCGCAGTACTCCATCGACGGGCTGCAATGGATGGCCAACTGGACCGATTACCCGAACAACGGTTGGGGGACGTATGATAATACGTGGCTCATCGGCCTTTCGGTTCCCGACGGCGCGCACGAGCTGGTGGTGAAGGACCTCGCCTTCACGAAGGTCTGGGCCCGGCCGTTCGCGCCGCTGATTGAGGGGGCGTTGGTGGGCGAGTAGCACCACAACGCTACATAGCCTCGTGCGCGGTGGGTCTCCTGACCCACCGCGAAGAAAATGGGTCTTGCCGGCTGATTGAGGCACGTTCGCGGCGGGTCAGGAGACCCGCCGCGCAAAGTGGCGTTGTGGCAGTAGTAACGCAGGCCGCGGCAACGCCGCCGTGTGAGACGGGTGCATCAGGAGGTGCTGCATGGCAAAGCGGATGCTGCAAGCGGCGGTCCTTGCGGTTGTCCTGGCGGCGACGGCCGGCCAGGCGCGGGCCGAGGTCAAGGCGAATGTGCCGCTGCCCGAGATGGTCGTCTCGAAGAGCGCCGCGCCGCCGACGATCGACGGCCGCATGGAGCCGGGCGAGTGGGACCGGGCCCCCGCCTGCACCGCGTGGGTCCACGCGTTCGAGGGGTCGCTCGGCCTCGTGCAGAGCGCCGCGTGGATTACGTACGATGATAAGTACATATACGTGTGCATCAAGAACAACCGCGGCCCCAAGGGGGCGCTCCTGGCCAAGCGGGCCCGCAAGAGCGACGACTCGGCCATCGTCTTCGACCCCTCCAACGAGATCTGGATCACGCCGCCGGTGACGCCGGCGGCCACGTACCAGACGCTCTTCAATCCGTACCCGGCGGTCTTCGACGCCAAGATGATCCCGTCGGTCGGCTACACGGCCATGTCGTGGCAGGGCCGGTGGACGATCGCCTCGAGCGAGGCGCCCGACCACTGGATCGTCGAGGCGCGGGCCGAGATCAAGGCGTTCGGCGCGGGTGCCATCGAGGACGGCGCGACCTGGCGCGGCCTCTTCTCGGCCGACCTTGGCGACGGTTACGGTTTCCGCGCGTGGGCGCCCGGCGGCGCGTTCGCCGACATCCCGCGGCACGGCTATCTGCATTTCAAGGACTCCAGCGCGGTCTTCCAGTTCCTCACCGTCGAGAGCATCTTCACGGGCAAGCCCGCCTTCGACATGGCCGTCACCGGCCCCGCCAAGGGCGCGAGCGACGTGACGGTGAGCGTGCGCTTCGGCCCCGGCGTGGCGGCGGCGCCGGGCGACCTGGCGCTCGAGAGGAAAATCACGGTGGCCGACGGCAAGCGCGAGACGTTCTCCCTGTCGGCCGACCTCGCCTCGCTGAAGCTGCCGCTCCAGAAGGTGGAGGTCGAGAAGGTGCAGAAGGAGGTCCCTGGCGGGTTCTGCGAGGTGGCCGCCCGCACCTCCGACGGCGCCGTGCTCTATCACCAGGTCTTCCCGTTCGCGGTCCACGGCTGGGTGCGCACGCCCCCGGCCGAGATCAAGAAGACGCCGTACGAGACGCCGTTCGGCCTGAGCGCGTTCTACGCCCCGCTCTCGAAGAAGCTCATCGTGAAGGCCGACCGGCTGTACCTGGAGCGGCGCGCGGACGTGGCCGGCGGCACGGCCCGCCTCAAGGACGCGCGCGGCAAGCGCGTGGCGGAGCGGAAGATCGCCCCGTTCTACTTCGATTACAGCGAGTTCCCGATGGACCTCGCCGATGTCAAGGCGCCCGTCGAGACCGAGGCCGACTGGGCGGCCTCGAAAGGGGCGGAGGCGGAGAACAAGAAGCTTGCCGCCGAGAACAAGAAAGCCGAGGAGGCGAACCTCAAGATTGCCGAGGAAAACAAGAAGCTCGTCGCCGAGGGACAGCCCGCCAAGCCGTTCCTTCCGATCCGCCAGCCCCGACCGGTTGCGCCCGCCAAGGCGCCGGCGGAGTATGACCTGGAGGTGGTTCTCACCGATGCCGCCGGAAAGGAGATCGCCGCCACAACCACCAAGGTCAAGCTTCTCGGCTACCAGTTCGAGTGGCTGCCCAATCGCGTGGGCGTGAGCGACAAGGTCATCCCGCCCTGGACGCCCGTCAGGTACACCAAGGGCGAGGTCGCGATGTGGAACAAGACCTACCGGATGAGCGGCCTCGGCCTGGCTGAGAAGGTCACGAACGGCGGCGCGCCGCAACTTACGTCAATGAAGCTGATGGCGACCGTCAATGGCAAGGAAGTCGAGGTCAAGGCCGACCGGCCCTCGCTCAAGAAGCAGACGGAGGGGGGGCTGGACCTCGCGGGCAAGGCGACGTTCGAAGGCCTCACGCTCAGCGTCGCCACGCGCGTGGAGTTCGACGGCTTCGTCATGAACACGATGGAGCTCAAGGGGTCGAAGGGCGCGCGCCTGGAGCGGCTCTCGCTCGTCGTGACCCTGCCGAAGGACGAGGCCCCGTGCTTCGTGACCACCTCCGGCGGCTGGAGCGCGTATCACGGCTGGACGCCCGACCGCTGGGACAGCCGCGAGACTGCCCTCGGCAGCATGATCGGGAACTTCGTCCCCTACGTCTTCTTGACCGACTCGGACCGCGGCTTCTGCTGGTTCGCCGATACCGACAAGGGCTGGCTCCTGGACCCGGCCGCCGCCACGCTCGAGATGCGCCGCGAGGGCGACCAGGTTGTCTTCCGCGCCAATTTCGTCACCCGCCCCGGCCCGGTCGAGCAGCCGACGACGATCCGCTATGGCTGGACTGTCACGCCGCAGAAGCCGCAGCCGAAGGGGTGGCGGAACTGGATCATCGGCCAGTCGCCCAACGCCAAGGGCGTCGGCGTTTTCTGGTGCGACGCCGACTGGGCGGTCCTCTGGCCGTACTACTCCAGCCCGTTCCCGTGGGACTACGAGAAGTCGCGGCGGCTGCTGGAGAACCGCGGCGGCCCCGGCGGCGTCATCGGATGCCCGGGCAACATCGCCCACGCCATCGGCCGCTACATGGACTCCAAGGGCCGGTGGTTCAACGAGGCGGCCGCCGACTGGGGCACGGTCCCCGGCGACCTGTCGAACGGCAACGTCTGCCGCGTCGCCGGCGGCTCCAACGATTTCCAGGTCTGGCACTGGGACCAGTGGATCAGGAAGTCGGGCCTGGCGGGCCTGTACTTCGACGAAAACTACCTTGGCGAAGAATGGAATTATCTCGCTGGGAATGCGTACCTCACGCCCGACGAGCGCGTGCAGCCGGGCTACAGTTACCTGGGCCTGCGCGACATGTTCAAGCGGCTGCGGTACGTCTTCGAGGCGAACGGCAAGCGGCCGCCGAACCTCTGGCTCCACACCACGAGCGGCCAGCCCGCCTACGCCTGGATGCCCGACGTGAGCATGGAGGGCGAAAACGTCGAGCCGGCGAACGCCGAGAACGATTACCTTGAGGCCCTGCCGGCGTCGCGGATCCGCAGCATCGGCATGGGCCGAAACCTCGGCGCCGCCCCGTTCATCATGTGCCAGACCAGCCGGCACTATAACCCCGCCTTCTCCGGCCCCCTGATCGAGCAGTTCGTCGGCTGGCTGCTCGCGCACGACGTGCTGCCCGAGGGCGTGGAGTTCTGGCACGTGCTCACGGGCGAGCTCCAGATGTGGCACGACGACATCCGGTTCCTGCCGTACTGGAGGAAGGGGCAGGGGGTGGAATCGCGGACGCCCGACGTGCTCGCCAGCGCCCACGTTCGGCCGGGCCACGCGGTCCTCTGGATCATGAATACCGCCAAGGCCGATCAGAAGGCCGCCGTGGCCCTCGACCTTAAGGTTCTGGGGCTCGATGCCGCGCGGCCCATCCGGGTCCTCGACGCCGAGACGGGCGAGGAGCACAAGATCGCCGGCGGCGCGCTGGCGCTCGACGTGCCGAAGCGGATGTGGCGGTGCGTCCGTCTCGTGCAGGACGATCTGTTGACCGGCGGCGCCACGTTCGTGGCGCGGTTCGAGAAGGACGCCGTGGCCGATGCCGCTCTCGGCAGCCCGCTGCCCAACGTACCGACCGAGGCGAAGATTCCCCAGGCCACCGCCGAAGGGAAGGCCGGCAAGGGCCTCGCGCTTGAGACGGCCGTCTCGTATAACGCGCGGCACAACATCCCGTGGGGGCAGGGGACGATCTCATTCGACCTCAAGTGCGGCGCCGCCACGACCGGCACGGTCTTCGCCGTCGGGCCTGTGACGCTGCGGATCGACCGCGGGAAACTCGTCCTCCAGCAGGAGAAGGAGAGGCCCGCCGAGGCCGCGCTGAAGCTCTCCGCCGACGCCGCCTGGCACCGCTTCACGCTCGCCTGGAAGGGCCTCGATCTCAAGGTCTCCTGCGACGGTCAGGAAGTCTTTGCCGTGAAGCTGACAGCGCCGCTCGGCGCGAAACCATCCCGCGGCCTCCAGATCCGCGACAACCTCGGCCGGACGAACAACAACCCCCCGTTCACCCTCGGCCCGGCACGCGGCGCGGTCATCGATAATCTGGTGATCGCCCCTCTAATTTGAGGGGCCTCCGCCGGTGGGGCGGGGGAGGATGCGAAGGCGGCCGCGCGGACCGCGGCCGGGATAATACTTCAAATCATCGAGCTTATTCAGTAAGTCGTTTACTTCGTTCTCGTTGTAGAGGCCGCCGAAGCCGGACTTCGGGGCGAAGGCCTTGAGGTTCTGAAGGGCGTCCTCGGCTTCCTGGCGCGCCCCCATGTACGCCTTGACGCGACCGGCCCACTGCGTGGTCTTGTCGCCGCCGTAGAGGCTGAGGTAGCGGTGCGTGTTCAGGTAGTCCCGCTCGGCGGTGCAGAGGTCGACCGCCTTGCGGGCGCCCCCCATCAGGTTCGCGATCATCGGTTCGAGCACCTCGCGGCGGTGCGAGCCGCTGAAGTTCGGGACGTAGCCGTCCGCCTCGGCCAGCTTGTCCACGCAGTTCTTCACGACGCGATCGAGGTACCCCGCCACGCTGAACTGCCGCGCGTTGGCCGACATCTTCTTCGCCTGGGTCAGGAGGCTCTGGGCCTTCCACTCCGGCGCGGCCGCGAGGGCTTCCTCGTACGTGCGGACGGTCTTCGCGCCGAGGCGGCTGCTGTTGGAGTCCCGAAGCGCCTGCGCCGCGGTCGTGAGGAGGCGTTTCTCCCGCTCGTCGATGGCCACGCTGGCCCGCTTGCCGAGCGCGCGGCCGGCCCCCGCGCCGTCCTCAAGTTGCAGGCAGCAGGTGACGAGTCCGGCGGCGGCGGAGCGGCGGTCCGCTTCGCTCAGGGTCTTGGGATCGAGATCCAGGACGCCTTCGAGCAGCCCGCCTGCCTTGAGCCAGTCGCTCTTGTCGAGGGCCGTCCG
>JAPLML010000209.1 GCA_026387055.1 Planctomycetota bacterium
GACCCGCCGCGCACCAGTCGCTGGCCTGGCGCCGGCACGTCACGTCGCCGGCGCGATGACGGGCGGCTTCTCGCCGGCCTCGGCCATGCGGCGCTTCAGCCGCTCCGCCAGCAGGCGGCGCACGTCCGCGAGCGACGCGTCCTTCACGAGGTTGCGGCGCTCGTGCGGGTCCTTGGCGAGGTCGTACAGGTACTGCTCGACGTACCGCTCCGCGGCCGCGACCTTCGAGCCGCCGAGTCCCGGCGCCACCACGGAATACTTCCACTGCCGCGTGCGGATCGCCCGCCCCACCTGGCTCTCGCTGATCTGGAGGAAGACGTCGTCCGGCCAGTTCCTGGCGCGGCCCTCCACGAGCCCCTGAAGCGGCCGGCCGCGCATGCCCGCCGGCGGATCGACGCCCGCGGCGGCCAAGACCGTCGACGGCAGATCGATCAGGCTCACGAGCTCGCGGATCACCTTGCCCCCGGCGGCCGCCTCCGCCGGCGGAGCGTCCTTGCCGGCGGCGATCATCTCGTCCAGCGTGATCGGCGGGCGCGACATCGGGCACCGGTTCGGCGCGGTGCTCCGGAAGCCCGGCCCGCACAGAACCAGAGGCACGCGGATGCAGGCCTCGTGGCACGCACGCTTGTACTCGCCGTTGCGCGTGCGGAAGTGCGATCCGTGGTCGCTCGTGTAGATGACGAGCGTGTCGTCGGCCAGGCCGAGGAGGTCCAGCTCGGCGCGGAGGCGGCCAAGATTCGCGTCAAGGCTGTGGCAGCAGCCGAGGTAATCGGGGTAATTCTCGCGCCAGTCGCCCCGGGTCCCCTCCAGGTCGCCGGGGACCACGAAGTCGCGGAACTCCTCCTTCGAGCCGATCGGCCCCTCGTAGCGGTTATGATCGTTCTGGTGGTGCGGCTCCAGGTAGGACACGAAGAGGAAAAACGGCCGCCGGCGGTCGCGGGTCCGCAGGTAATCGAGAACGAAGTCCGTCTGGCAGTCGACGCGGTAGCCCTTGAAGTCCACGCGCCGCATCTCCGCGTCATACATATACCCATCATAACCGTGCGACGTGAACTCCAGCACGTCCGAGGCCAGCCAGTAGTCCTTGTAGCCCCCGCGGAGCTCGGGAGGGACCGGCCGCGTGCCCGTGCTCGCCAGGTGCCACTTGCCGATGTAGCCGACCTCGTACCCGGCGGCCGAGAGGCGCTGCGGCACCGTCACCTCGCTCCTCGGCAGGGCGATGCCGTTACGGAAGCACCCGATCTCGGTCGCGTACTTGCCGGTCTGGAGGCACGCGCGGGCCGGGCCGCACACAGGCTGGCACGTGAAGGCGTGCTCGAACCGCACGCCCTCGGCGGCCGTGCGGTCGAGGTTCGGCGTGACCGGCAGCGGCTGCCCGTAGCAGCCCGCGGTGTCCCACCGCTGCTGGTCGCTGAAGAAGAAGAGGATGTTGGGCCGGCGCCGGCTGCGGCTCATGCGTGTCGCCCTTCAGTTGTCCTGCGCCCAGGCGGGTGGCACGGCCAGTCGCCGCGGCGAACCCGCCGGGGCGGGCGCCTCGGCGTGACCGTGCCGCCCAAGGCTCGACGGATCGCGAACGGGGACCCCGGCTCACGCCGACCCAGCCTCTGCCACCGGCCGGTCAGGAACAAGAACGGTCACCGTGGTCCCCTTGCCCAGTTCGCTTTCGAGGGCAATCCTGGCCGCGAGCCGCTCGCAGGCATGCTTCACGATGGCCAGGCCGAGGCCGATGCCCCGCTCCTTGACCTCGCCGCTTCGCGATGCCTCGGTCTGGAAGAACCGCTCGAAGACATGCGGTTGGTCCGCGCGGCTGATCCCCACGCCGGTGTCCGCCACACCGATTCGCACGTGGCCGGGCTCGCGCTGGACGGAAACCGTCACGCGGCCGCCGGCGGGCGTGAACTTGATCGCGTTATCGACAAGGTTCTGCAGGATGAGGCGGAGGAGCGTGCGATCGGTCGTCACGGCGTCGCTCGGCGCGGCCACGTGGAGCGCCAGGGCCACGCCCTTTTTGGACGCGCCGTCGGCGAACTGGGACCGCACCCATTCCGCGACGGCGCCGAGTGGGACCGACTCGATCTGGAGCTCGTGCTTCCCCGTTTCGACGACGTGGAGGTCCAGGAGGTCCGTCGTGAGGTTCTCGAGCCGCCGCACGTGCCGGTCGAGCATGGCCGTGAGCTTGGCGAGTCCTTCCCGGTCCGCCGGGTCGCACGCGGCCAGGGTGTCGACGGCGGCGCGGAGCGTGGCCAACGGGGTGCGAAGCTCGTGCGAGGCGTTGGCGGCAAACTCGGCCTTCATGGCCGCCGAGCGGACCAGCTCGGTCACGTCGCGCATCACCACGAGGCCGCTGATGCCCGCTTGCCCGGAGGCCACGGGGAACGCCAGCACGTCCAGGTGGCACGGGCGGTTCTTCACATCCATGGCGACCGCTCGGCCCACCGGCCGGCCCGCGGCCATCGCCCGGTGATACACGTCGACCACCGCGGCGGCGCGGACAATGGTCTCCAGCGGACGGCCGACCACATCGCTCCCGGCCAGGGCCAGGAGATCGAGGGCCGTCGGGTTCATCAGGATGATCCGCCCTGCCGCGTCCGCCGCGATGACGCCCTCGCGCAGATTCGCCAGCACTCGTTCGAGGTTCTCGCGCTGGGCCGTCACGGTCTCGATCTGGCGGACGAGGTTGTCGCGCAGCGCGTTGAGGGCCAGGCCCAGCTGCCCCAGCTCCTCCGGGCCATAGACCCGGGCGCGCTCGTGGAGGTCGCCCGCCGCCATCCGCCGCGCCGCCCCCGTGAGGCGATTGAGCGGGCGGAACCAGATCCAGTTCACCAGGAGTCCCAGGAGGGCGAAGGTGGCCACCGCCATCCCCGCCGCCCAGAGGAGCGCATCGCGGATGACGGCCTCGCTTTGGTGAATGGCCGCGACCGGCATCGCGACGCGAACCGCCCCGACCACCTCGCCCTGGCGGCGGATCGGCATGGCCACGTAGCGATACTCAAGGCCCGTGGTCTCGCTCCGCCTCACCGCCCGGCCGGGTCGGCCCTCGAGGGCGGCGACCAACTCCGGCCGGCTGGGCTGCTTGTGGCCCTCCATGGCCGCCGGCTCTCCGCGGCTGTCGCCCAGGACGCGCCCGTCGCGGGCGATGACCGTCATCCGCTCCATGAAGCCGTGTCCGGACTGGGCCGCCGCGTCGGACGGCGGACCCGCCGCCGGCGGCGCTTCGACGAACTCGTCGCAGAGCCGGTCGATCTCGGCATCGCGCAGCGGCCAGACGCGTTCCAGGTACTGCTGGGCAACCTGCGCCAGGTGGTCTTCATAGGCGTAGGTCCGGCGCAGGAATTGGGCGTCGAGCGACCGGTAGGTCACGGCCACCCCCGCCCCGAGCGCCAGGACGATGATCGCGAGGTTGCCGAGAAACAGTCTGAGGAAGAAGCTATGTCGTTTCATTTAACTGTCCATCACCCACGGCCAGGCGGTACCCGACGCCCCGGACGGTCTGGACGCACCCGCGCGCGTCGCCGAGTTTCCGGCGCAGCGAAGCCAGGTGCACGTCGATCGTGCGATCGGTGACAACCGCCCGGATGCCCATGCCCTGGTCGATAAGCCGGCTGCGCGTGAGAACCCGCCCCCGGGCCGCCGCCAGGGCCGAGAGCAGCCGGTACTCCGTCACCGTGAGCGCCACGGCCCGCCCGTCGACCTCGACGACGTGCCGGTCGGCATCGATGGCAATGGGGCCGACCTTGAGGATCCCGGTGCCATCGGTGACGGCGGCGGCGCGCCTGAGGACCGCCGCCACGCGCGCCGCGAGCACCGACAGGCTGAACGGCTTCGTGACGTAATCGTCGGCGCCCAGCCGCAGGCCCACCACGATATCGCTCTCCTCGCCCTTGGCGGTCATCATGATGACGGGCACGGCCGACGTCCGGGGGTCCTGCCGGAGTTCCGTCACGAGCTCGGTCCCCGAGAGGATCGGGAGCATGATGTCGACCAGGGCGAGGTCGGGCGGCTGCGAGCGGATCAGGTCAAGGGCCTTGAGCCCGTCGGGAGCGACGTCGACCACGTAGCCCTCGCGCCGAAGGTGCATGGCCACCAGCTCGGCCATGTCGGCCTCGTCCTCGACGACGAGGATGCGTTTCCTGGACATGGCCCCTATTCTACCTGCCGGGCGCGGCAAAACAACCCGCTGGCCTGCGCCATTGTGTTGACCGCCGCGCCGGGGCTGATAGAATGCGGCCGACATGAACGGCCGCGCTCGCCAAATCGTCCGCCGGGTCTTCATCGCCATCCTGATTCTTGCGGCGGCGGTCTTCGTCTACCGCATCACCCAGGCGCCCGAGCAGCCCGAGGAGGCCGGCAAGACCGAGCTCGTGATCTGGGGCGTGTGGCGGACCGAAGGCTGGAGCAAGGCGATCGCCAAGTTCCAGGAGATGCACCCGGAGATCAAGCTCGTCATCTCGACGGCCGGCGGTCGCATGGACGAGCAGAAGCTGATGTGCGCGATCGCCGGCGGCTCCCCGCCCGACGTCATCAACCAGGACCGCTTCTCGGTGGGCGGATGGGCGGCCCGCGGCGCTTTTCTGCCCCTCGACGGCCTGATCGCCAAGGACCGCGGCGCCCCCGACGCCGTCCGCCCCGAGGAGTACTACTCCGCCTGCTGGGACGAGGCCGTCTACCAGGGCAAGGTCTACGCCATCCCCAACACGACCGACGACCGCCTCCTCTACTACAACGAGGACATCCTGCGGCGCGAGGGCTTCACGAACCCGGACGGCACGATCCGCCCGCCCGCCACCTGGGACGAGCTCAAAGATTATGCTATCAAGATGACGAAGTACGACGAGGTCGGCAACATCACCCAGGTCGGCTTCATCCCGATGTGGGGGAACTCCTGGCTCTATATCTACGGCTGGCAGAACGGCGGCGAGTTCCTCTCGGCGGACGGAAAAACCTGCACGCTCAACGATCCGAAAATCGTCGAGGCCCTCGACTGGGTCACGGGCGTCTACGACGCCCTCGGCGGCGTCCAGAAGGTCGACGGCTTCACCACCACGTTCCAGGCGGGCGACCTCGACCCCTTCCTCACCGGCAAGGTCGCCATGATGGTCAACGGCAACTGGATCCTGAACACCATCGCCTCCTACAAGCCCGACATGAACTTCGGCGTGGCCCCGGCGCCCGTGCCCGCGTGGCGCCTGGAGGCCGCGAAGAAGGACCCGGGCGTCACGCCCTACCTCACGTGGAGCGGCGGCTTCTCGTGGGCCATCCCCCAGCACGCCCGGCGCCCGGAACTCGCCTGGGAGTTCATCAAGTGGATGCAGAGCATCGAGGGCGCGCGCCTCATGAACGACGCCGAGTACCGCTACAACCGCAGCCGCGGGCGGGTCTACGTGCCCGGCATGTCGCCGAGCCGGCGCGTCAACGAAATCATCTTCAGGGAGTTTGCGCCGAAGGAGAAGCGGCTGCGCGACGCCCTCGCCTTCTGCATGGGCATGATGCCCTCGAGCAAGTTCCGCCCCGTCACGCCCGTCGGGCAGCTTCTGTGGGACGAGCACGTCCGCGCGACCGACCTCGCGCGCCACCACGAGGCGCCGGCCCGGAAGGCCGCCGACGCGTGTGCGGCCTCGGTGCAGAAGCAGCTCGACCTTCTCCACGGCAAAAAGGTATATCCGGAGATCAATACGACCGCCGTCGGCGCCGGCCTGGCGGGCGCCGGGCTGATCGCGATCGTGATCTTCGCGATCGTGGCGGTCCGGCACACCCGCCGATACATGCACGGGCCGGGGCGGCGCGAGGGCCTCATCGGCTACGCGTTCATCTCGCCGTGGATCTTCGGGTTCCTGGTGCTGACGGCGGGGCCCATCATCGCGTCGCTCGTCCTGAGCTTCTGCGAGTACGACGTGCTGCACCCCGTCCGCTTCGTCGGGCTCGACAACTACGCCGCGCTCCCCTTCGACCGCCTGTTCTGGAAATCGCTCGTCAACACGCTCTGGATGGTCGGGGCGGTGCCGCTGGGGATGGCGGTGGGCCTGGGCGTGGCGCTCCTTCTGAACATGAACGTGCGCGGCCAGCGGTTCTACCGGACGATCTACTACCTGCCGGCGATCGTGCCGGTCGTGGCCGCCAGCGTCCTTTGGATCTGGCTCCTCCAGCCGAACTTCGGCCTGGTCAACGTGACGCTGCGGCTGCTGCACCTGCCCCAGCTCATCGACGCCGTGCTGGCGGTCGTGAACCCGGCGCTCACGGGCCTGGGCATCTCGCGGCCGCTCCAGGCGGCGCTGCCGCAGTGGCTGGGCCTCTGGGGCGCGGGGGCGGGGATGATCATCTGGCTGGCGGGCCTCAAGGGGATTCCGCGCGAGCTGTACGAGGCCGCCGAGATCGACGGCGCGGGCGTGCTGTCGCGCTTCCGCCACATCACGCTGCCGATGCTCTCGCCCTACATCTTCTTCAACCTGGTGATGGGCGTGATCGGCGCCTTCCAGGTCTTTACGAACGCCTACATCATGACCGACGGCGCCGGCGGCCCGGTCGACGCCACGCTCTTCTACGTCTTCGCCCTCTTCAACCACGCCTTCCGTTACTTCCGGATGGGCTACGCCTCGGCCCTGGCGTGGGTGCTGTTTGTCATCATTCTGATACTGACCATGATTAACTGGAGGCTGAGGAAGGTGTGGGTGTTTACGGAACGAGGAGACGTTTAGAACGGAAATGTTAAATGTTAAATGCTGAATGCTAAAGTGAAAAAGGCTCCGTGGCAGCGCTTCTTTTCCATTTAGCATTTATCATTTAACATTTGGCATTTCCTTGACCTCGGGCTATAGCGCTGAACTTATGAAAGCTCTCAAGATAACCCGGCCCCTCCTGATCCACGCCGTCCTGCTCGTGGGCTGCGTGGTCTTCGCCTTCCCGTTCCTGTGGCTCCTGAGCACCTCGGCCAAGCGAAACGAGGAACTCGCGGTCTTCCCGCCCCGGTGGGTCCCCGAGATTCCGTGGTATAGCGACCGGTCGCCGTTCATCGACGGCGGGGCCTACGGCCAGATGAAGCCGCCCCGGAGCAGCTTCCCGCCGCCGCTTGGGAGCGGGTGCGGCCTGAGATCGAGCAGGTGCTGTGGCGGCAGATCGAGCAGGCGCTCGGCCCCGCGCCGCTCCAGGCGATTGTGGGAATGACCGGCGAGGAGCATTTCCGCCCCCAGATGGTCGCCGGCGTCTGGGCCCAGGCGAGTGAGCTCGTGCCCGACCGCGTGTGGAAGGAGTCGCGTGAGGCCGCGGCCGCCGAGGCGCCCGTCGCCGCGGGTCAGGACCCGCTCGTCGTCTTCCTGGGCCGGTCGGTCACGACCGAGATGCTGACCCGCGTGACGCCGAACGTCGTCCGCCGCCTGGCCGTCGGCACGACGACCGCCCGCCACGTGAATAACGACCTCGTGAAGCCCGAGACGGTTTCCCCATGGGAGGGCGCCGGAGGCGTCGCGCTCGCCCCCGCCGAGATCGACGGCGAGAAGTGCGTGCGCCTCGACTACGATTTCTCGCACGGCGACGCCTTCTCCATCACGCAGACCCTGCGCCTGCCCGTGACCGTCCGCGACCTCCAGGCGATGAACCTGCCGATTCACTGCGACGGAAGCTGGCACCGCTCGGCCCTGACCGTCGAGACGGGCGGGCGGGTCTACCGGGCCGAGCGGCCGCTCTGGATGGAGATCCGCACGTGGCAGGAGGCCGAGTTCGCCTTCCGCGAGCCGCCCTACCGCGGGAGCCTCGCGATCGTCATGCGGCCCGCAAGTACATCGACAGTTATCGACGGGCGCTGCGCTACATCCCCTTCGACGCCCAACTGCGGAACACCGTCATCCTCGTGATTCTGAACGTCCTCGGGCAGCTCTTCGCGTGCAGCCTGGTGGCCTACGCGTTCGCGCGGCTGAACTTCTACGGGCGGGGGGTGCTGTTCGGCCTGCTCCTGGCGACGATGATGCTCCCCGGCCAGGTCACGATGATCCCGCAGTTCGTCCTTTGGAAGACGCTCGGCTGGTACGACACACTGCGGCCGCTGTGGGTGCCGGCGTGGTTCGGCGGGGCGTTCTTCATCTTCCTACTCAGGCAGTTCTTCATGACCATC
>JAPLML010000196.1 GCA_026387055.1 Planctomycetota bacterium
GAGTAATGCCTTCGGTGGGGTCGGCAACATAGCTTCCAGGGCCATCCATGACCGTGCCTCCGTTAAAATCCTTCTCGCGGAGATATCGGCCAACCCCGGGCCCCAAGGCGAGAAAATCATCTGTAACAGTGCTACAGTCTCGATTTTGCCGAGAGTTACGAAAAGGCACTGTCGAAGATGGGTGACGCTGTTGCCGAGTCAGGAGGAGGCGAAGGATGTGGCGGAGCGGTGGCGACTGGATTACAATCACCACCGACCGCACAGCCCGTTGAACTGGGTGACGCCGGCGGCATTTGCGGCGTCGTGCCCTTTGGCGGTCGATGGGCCGGGTCGTGCTGCTCGGGGTTCGGCTACGCCTCGCCCCTCAGCACACATCCGGAACGTGGAAGATAACAAGTCGTCACGAAGGACACAAAGAAATGAACGTCTCGAAGAAAGCTCTTAAACACTCGCCCTTGGCGTTGACGTGGTCGTTGCGCATGCGTTCTCGTGCGAGCCGATCCCCAAAGCGATCTTCTGGCAATCGGATTGCGATCGCTCGCGCTCACCCCATTCTTGTCGCCTGCCTCGCACTGCTCAGTCTGTCCGCATCGCTGCAGGCGCAAGTGCACTATCAACCCAACGGCCAGCCGTGGTCGCAGCGTGCGGCCTCCGGACCGGACGCTGAAGTGCCCGGCTGGTTCTACAACCTTGGCATCACAGGCCTGCGCGCGCAGTTGGTGGCCGATGAGCCAAAGGCACTGCTCGTGCAATACGTCTTCCCGGATTCGCCGGCCAGTCGTCCGGTCGAGGTCGGCGATCGGATCGTTGGCGCAGGCGGTCAGTTGTTCAAGAACGAACACCGCAACGGCTACGGCATGAAGGTGTTTGGCGCCGACGGGCCGATATCGGAGTTTGCCGACGCGTTGGAAGCCTGCCAAGGCGCGGCGGGCAAGGGCAAACTCGCGTTGACGCTGCGGCGCGGCAGCGCGATCCGGGAGGTTGTGCTCGACGTGGGGCAGAAGTACGGCACCTATGCTGCGACCTACCCGGGCAACTGTGCGAAGTCGAAGCTCATTCTCGCCGAGCTGCTGGAATATCTCGTCAAACATCAGGCAGCCGACGGCTCGTTTGGGGATCCGGTGCACAACACGTTCGCGCCGCTGGCCCTGCTGGCGAGCGGCGAGTCGCGCTACTTGCCCGCCGTCGAGCGTTGCGTGCGCGATCACTGCCGCATGATCCACGCCAAGGATGACAAATCGTTGTCGTTGATCAACTGGAGCTACATGGGCGCGGCGATCGTGCTCGGTGAGTATTACCTCGCGACCAAGCAGGCGTGGGTGTTGCCGGAGTTGCAGGAGGTCCACGACTTCCTGGCGAAGAGCCAGTATCTCGATATGACGCAAATCAATCCGAAGTCCAAGGAGACGCACCCGGCCACGTATCCCAAGGGCCCCAAGGATTCCTACGGCGGCTGGGGCCACAACCCGGGCTTCGAGGGTTACGGCCCGATCTGCATGATCACCGGTCAAGGCGCGTTGGCGTATGCGTTGATGCACCGCTGCGGCATCACGATCGACCGTGCTCATCACGACGCGGCTTATGATTTCCTGAAAAAGGCCACCGGACCGAACGGCTACGTGTGGTATAAAGACGAAATCGGCGACCCGAATGGATGGGCCGACATGGGCCGCACCGGTGCTGCGGGCATCGCCAACTTCCTGAGCCCGTATCCCGAGCCCGCCTACCGCGAGCGCGCGTTGGCGCACTCCAAGATGATCGGCGACCACCCGCAGAGCTTCCCCGACACGCACGGCTCGCCGGCCATGGGCATGGCCTACACAGCCATGGCGGCCAACATCGATCCCGCGAACTTCCGCCGGCTCATGGACGCCAATCGCTGGTGGTTCACCCTCGCCCAGTGCACCGACGGCAGCTTCTACTACCAGCCCAACCGCGACAACGCGGGCTACGGCGCGGATGCGCGCATGACGGCGACGGCGGCGACGGCGTTTATATTCACAATCCCAAAGCACAGCCTGGTGATCACCGGTAAAGCAATCCCATCCGGTAATCAATGATCGCCACGTGCCAAGGCATCGAATATTTCAGTCTAAGGCAGGAAAGGAAGCGATCATGCACGAACGAAGAACAGCTCGGCTGTTGCCTGGTCTGGCATCCTCTGGGTGACCTGTGATCGGCCGATTGCCCAGCCTCTGGCGATTCCGCTCCGCGTGGTAGTGCTCGGCATGCTCTACGACAGCCTGCCGCAGATGGTCTTCGCCAAAGAAGATCACCGGTTCCGGGCAAGGCCAACTGGGAGATATTGGGAAAGGAGAACCGGATACCATGCGATACCGAACACTTGCGTGTGCATTGACCGTCGCTCTCATCGCGATGTCCTCCGCCGCGAACGCCGCCGAGGACATCGTCATCGCCGATTTCGAGGGGAAGGACTACGGCGCGTGGAAGGTCGAGGGCGAGGCGTTCGGGCCTGGGCCGGCGCAGGGGACGCTTCCGGGCCAGATGCCCGTCACCGGGTTCCTCGGGCACGGGCTCGTGAATTCGTTCTTCAAGGGCGACGATTCGACGGGGCGGCTGACGTCGCCGGAATTCAAGATCGAGCGCCGCTACATCAATTTCCTCATCGGCGGCGGCAAGAAGCCCGGCCAGGCGTGCATCAACCTGCTCGTGGACGGCAAAGTCGTCCGCACCGCCACGGGGCCGAACGACCGGCCCGGGGGAACGGAGGCGCTCGACTGGGCCACGTGGGACGTGGGGGACCTCGCCGGGAAGACGGCCTGGATCGAGATCGTCGACGAGGCCAAAGGCGGATGGGGTCACATCAACGTCGACCAGATCGTGCAGAGCGACCGCCGCTCTGGCACCGTCGAGACCGTCCAGGACCTTCGCATCGAAAAGGACTACATCGTGTTCGAGATGGGCGCCCGTCAGGGGCTCCGGACCCAGGTGAAGCTGGTGATCGACGGCAAGACGGTCCGCAGCACCGTGGGCACGAACAGCGAGAAGCCGTGCTGGTTCACCTGGGACGTTTCGGCCCTCAAGGGCAAGTCCGGGCAACTGCGGATCGCCGAGATGCCGGCGCCCGATGGCTCGTGCCCGGTCCGCGCGAGTTGTGCCCAGAGCGATCAGAGCAAGGGGATCGTCATGATCGTCGACAAACTCTACCGCGAGACCTACCGCCCGCAGTTTCACTTCACCCCCGCGAAGAATTGGACCAACGACCCCAACGGTTGCGTCTTCTACGAGGGCGAGTACCACCTTTTCTTTCAGCACAACCCGACGGGCATCGAGTGGGGCAACATGACGTGGGGCCACGCCGTCAGCCCTGACCTCGTCCACTGGAAGCAACTCGAGCACGCCATCCACCCCGACAAACTCGGCACCATCTTCTCGGGCTCGGCCGTCGTCGACTGGAACAACACGGCTGGCTTCCAGACGGGCGACGAGAAGGTCATCGTGTGCATCTACACCTCGGCCGGCGATCCCTTCACGCAGAGCATCGCCTACTCGGGTGACCGCGGCCGCACGTTCACCAAGTACGAGAAGAACCCCGTCCTCAGGCACATCGTCGGCGGCAACCGCGACCCGAAGGTCCTCTGGTACGCGCCCACAAAGAAGTGGGTTATGGCCCTGTACCTAGACAAGAACGACTACGCTCTATTCGAGTCGCCGGACCTCAAGGAATGGAAGAAACTGTGCGACGTGCCCGTGCCCGGCGCAGGGGAGTGCCCCGACTTCTTCGAACTGCCTGTCGACGGTGACCCCAAGAACACCCGCTGGGTCTTCTGGGCGGGGAACAACTCGTACCTCCTGGGCACGTTCGACGGCAAGACCTTCACGAAAGAGAGTGGCCCGCATCCGTCGAACTGGGGCGGCAACTGCTACGCCGCCCAGACGTGGAGCGACATCCCGCCCGCCGACGGCCGACGACTCCAGATCGCCTGGATGAGCGGCGGCACGTACCCCGGCATGCCGTTCAACCAGCAGATGAGTTTCCCGACGGAACTCACGCTCCGCACGACGCCCGAGGGGGTCCGCCTCTATAAGAAGCCCGCCCGGGAGATCGAGAAGGTCCATGCGCAGAAACACGCCTGGGCCGACAAGCCCCTGAAACCCGGCGAGAACCTCCTGGCGGGCCTCGAGGGCGAACTCTTCGACATCCGCGCCGAGATCGAGGTCGGCAAGGCCGCCGGGATCGGTTTCGTCCTGCGCGGCCAGAAGGTGATGTACGACGTGGCGAAGAAGACGGTCTCGTGCCTCGGCCACACGGCGCCCCTGGCGCCCGTCGAGGGTCGGATCCGCCTCCAGATCCTCCTGGATCGGACGACCATCGAGGTCTACGGCAACGACGGCCTCATCTCGATGCCCACGTGTTTCCTGCCCGACCTGGCGAACCGGGAACTGGGCATCTACGCCGAGGGCGGCGAGGCTCGGATCCGGTCGCTGGAGGTCTACGAGCTGCGCTCGGCGTGGCAGTAGAGCAGTTCACGATTGCCTGCATCCTCCGTGTGCCACGGCTCGCTCCCGGCGGCGGCTACATCTGCGGCCCCGGCCAGGTCCTGACCGATGACATCCGTACCGAGAATGCCATCGCCCTGTACGAGACGGCCCTGGAGTACGGGCGCTACTGACGGCCGGCATCGGTTGCACGTCTCCCGCGTTCGACACGCCCGATCCGCACCGATGCCCGATGACGCAGGTCCCATCGGTTGCCGGGGTGGGAGAGGTCTTGCTGAAGCCTCAGGCGCAGGTACAATCACGGGCAAGCGTCCGCGAGAGTCGCAGGCGAGAGGTCATCCGTGAAGTCCCGGTTGAGAGGGGACCGGAACGAGTGAGAGGAGTGCCATGAGATTCCCCGCAGAGTACCTGATGGGTTGCGTCGCCGCGGCAGCCGTCGGCCTGGCGACGTCGATCCCTGCTTGGGCTGCCGAGTCCGTCGGCGGAGGGACCGACATGAGACTCTGGTACGAGAGGCCCGCAGCGCAGTGGGTCGAGGCGCTCCCGATCGGCAACGGCCGCTTGGCGGCGATGGTCTTCGGAGAGACCGAGAACGAGCGCGTTCAACTCAACGAATGCACCCTCTGGGCCGCCGGGCCGTATGACCCGAATCACCCCGACGCGCTGGCGGCCCTGCCCGAGGCCCGCCGCCTCATCTTCGAGGGCAAGTGGCAGGAGGCCCAGAACCTCGTCGGGGCCAAGATGATGGCCCGGCCCTTGCAGCAGATGCCGTATCAGCCCGTCGGCGACCTGCGCTTGAGTTTCCCCGGTCACGCGGCGGCCGCGGACTATCGCCGCCAACTCGATCTCGACACGGCCGTTGCCTCGACCACCTATACCGTGGGCGGCGTGGAGTTCACACGCGAGATTCTCTCAAGCCCGGTTGACCAAGTCATCGCCATGCGCCTCACAGCCAGCAAGCCGGGCCAGATCAACTTCACGGCGGCAATGGCGAGTCCCCAAAAGGTGAGCGTGGAGGCCGAGGCCCCCGACATGCTCGTGATGAGGGGCCAGGGCGGCGACGCGCGCGGGATCAAGGGCGTCCTGAAGTTCCAGGTCCGCGTGCGAGTCCTCGCGCAGGGCGGGAAGACCGAAGTCGAGAAGGACAAGGTCACGGCGACCGGCGCCGACGCGGCCACGATCCTGATTGCGGCCGCCACGAGTTACAGGAACTACAAGGATACGAGCGGCGACCCGGAGGCCCTCGCCAAGGCGTACATCGAGAAGGTGGGCACGAAGGCGTTCGACAAACTCCGCGCCGACCACGTGACGGAGCACCAGCGGCTCTTTCGGCGCGTCCGCCTAGACCTGGGCGCTACCGATGCCGCTAAACTCCCCACCGACCAGCGGATCAGGAATTTCGCGAAGGCGAGCGACCCGGCCCTGGCCGCCATGTACTTTCAGTTCGGGCGGTACCTGCTCATCTCATGCTCGCGGCCGGGGGGCCAGCCGGCGAATCTCCAGGGCATCTGGAACGAGAGCATGGGGCCGCCGTGGGACTCCAAGTACACCATCAACATCAACACCGAGATGAACTACTGGCCCGCCGAGCCGACGAACCTGGCCGAGTGCACCGAACCGCTCACGCGCATGGTCCTTGACATCGCCGAGACCGGCGCCCGCACGGCCAAGGTCAACTGGGGCGCGGGCGGATGGGTGTGCCACCATAACACCGACCTGTGGCGCGCTACGGCCCCTATCGACGGCCCCACGTGGGGCTTCTGGCCGACCGGCGGGGCGTGGCTCTGCAAGAACCTCTGGGACCGCTACGAGTTCTCCGGCGACAAGGCGTACCTGGCGAAGGTCTATCCAGTCATCAAGGGGGCCGCTCAGTTCTTCCTCGACACGCTGGTCGAGGAGCCCAAGCACAAGTGGCTGGTCACGTGCCCGTCGCTGTCGCCCGAGAACACGCACCCCGGCGGGGTAAGCATCTGCGCCGGCCCGACCATGGACATGCAGATCATCCGCGACCTCTTCTCCAGCGGCATCCGGGCCGCCGAAATCCTCGGCCTCGACGAGGACTTCCGCCGGAAGGCGGCCGCGGCGCGCGAGCGCCTTGCCCCCAACCAGATCGGCAAGGCCGGCCAACTCCAGGAATGGCTCGACGACTGGGACCTGCAGGCGCCTGAGATCCAGCACCGCCATCTCTCGCACCTGTACGGGCTGTATCCGAGCAACCAGATCACGAAGCGCGGCACGCCGGAGTTGTTTGCGGCGGCGAAGAAGTCACTCGAGATCCGCGGCGACGGCGGCACTGGATGGAGCATGGCCTGGAAGATCAACCTCTGGGCACGCTTCGAGGACGGCAATCACGCCTACAAGATGCTCTCGAACCTCATCTCCGGCGGCACGGCCCCCAACATGTTCGACCTGTGTCCGCCGTTCCAGATCGATGGCAATTTCGGCGGCACGTCTGGGGTGGCCGAGATGCTCCTCCAGAGCCGGGGCGGCGAGGTGTGCCTCCTGCCAGCCCTGCCGAGCGCCTGGCCCGAGGGAAGCGTCAAGGGCCTTTGCGCCCGCGGCGGGTTCGAGGTCGATATCGCGTGGAAAGACGGCCGCCTCGTTGAGGCCACGATCCGTTCGTTGCTGGGCAATCCATGCAGTGTTCGGCTGGGAGAAAAGGTGGTACGATTCGCCACGCAGCGGGGTGAAGTCCATCAACTGGGCGCCGACTTAAGCAGGTAGATCCCGAACCTACTCAATCAAGGGAGCCGCTATGAGAAAGCAGATTGTCGGTGCCGTACTTCTTGCCGCCACCGCACTGGCGGGTCTGTCAAGCGCTGCGGAGGACAAGCCCGCCAATGCCTCCGCTCAATACCAGGGCTGGCAACACTCCGGTTCCATCTACCTGCTCACCACGCCCGAAGGCGCGAACCTGCCGGCATCGGCTTCGGAAGACGGATTCCCGTTGCTGGTGCGGCTGCACAAGGACTTCTTCAACTTCGGCCAGGCCAAGGCCCAGGGAGAGGACATCCGTTTCTCCACCAGCACAGGCGCACCGCTGGCCTACCAGATCGACGAATGGGACGCGGCCGCCGGAACGGCCAGCATCTGGGTGAGAATACCCAACATCAAGGGCAGCGCGCGCCAGGAGATCAAGCTGCATTGGGGCAAGGCCGATGCCACCGGTGAATCCAGCGGGTCGGCCGTGTTCAATGAGTCGAACGGATACCTGAGCGTCTGGCACATGAACGATCCGGTGAAGGACGAAGTCGGCACGCTCGAATCGAAGGATACAGGCACCACGTTTGCTGCCGGCATCATTGGCAAGAGTCGGCACTTTGACGTGGGCAAGGGGATCAACTGCGGGGAGAAGATCACCACGTATCCTGCCGGCTCCAGCCCGCATTCTTCTGAAGCGTGGTTCCGGGCCGAAAAGCCGAATGCGACCATCCTGGGCTGGGGCAACGAGCAGGCCCAGGGCAAGGTGGTGATGCAATTCGCCAGTCCGCCGCATATCAATATGGACTGCTATTTCTCCGGCGGAAATGTCGCGAGTGGTACCACGATTCCCATGTCCCAATGGACGCACGTGGTTCACACCTACAGGAATGGAGAATCACGTATCTACGTGAACGGAGTGCTCGACGGCGCCAATACGTCCAGAGGAGGCCCGCTGGCGATCAAGAGTCCGGCGAGGATGTATATGGGCGGCTGGTACAACAACTTCAACTTCGTCGGCGACATCGATGAGGTACGCATTTCCCAAGTGACACGCTCCGCCGA
>JAPLML010000189.1 GCA_026387055.1 Planctomycetota bacterium
TTCGCCGGCGGCGGCATCGCGTGGCTCTTCTCGGTGCCCGGCATCTGCGACGGCGTGGCGATGGGCCACGAGGGGATGCACTACAGTCTGCCCAGCCGCGAGCTCATCGCCGACATGATCGAGTCGATCACGCTGGCCCACCGGCTCGACGGCCTCGTGCTCCTGACAAACTGCGACAAGATCACCCCCGGCATGCTGATGGCGGCGGCGCGGCTCGACGTGCCGGCCATCGTGGTCACCGCGGGGCCGATGCTCTCCGGCCGATACCGGATGGAGCGGCTGGACCTGGTGCACGATACGTTCGAGGCGGTCGGCCGGTACAAGGCGGGCCTCATCGGCGACGAGGAACTGGCGGCCCTGGAGTGCGAGGCCTGCCCCGGCGGCGGCTCCTGCCAGGGCCTCTTCACCGCCAACACGATGGCGTGCGTGACCGAGGCCATCGGCATGAGCCTGCCGTACGGCGCGGCGGCCCTGTGCGCGAGCGCCAAGAAGGACCGCCTGGCGTACGCCTCGGGCGAGCGGATCGTGGACTTGGTGAAGGCGGGCATCACGACGCGCAAGATCCTGACGCCCGACGCCTTCGCCAACGGCATCGCGGTCGACATGGCGCTCGGCGGATCGACGAACACGGTGCTGCACATCCCGGCGATCGCCCACGAGGCGGGGATCGAGTTGCCGCTGGAGATGTTCGACGCGATCAGCCGCCGCACGCCGCACCTGACGAGCTTCCGCCCCGCGGGCGACATGATGATGGAGGACCTGGACGCCGCCGGCGGCATCCCGGCGATCCTCAAGCGCCTGAAGTCGCGCCTCAAGAACTGCCTGACGGTGAGCGGCGCAAAGACGTATGACATCGCCGATGCGGCGACGGTCTTCAGCGACGAGTTCATCCGGCCGGTCGACCGGCCGTACCACGCGGAGGGCGGCATCGCCGTCCTTCGCGGGAACCTCTGCCCCGACGGCGCGGTCATCAAGCAGTCGGCCGTGCCGGAGCGGATGCGGAAGTTCACCGGCAAGGCCCGCGTCTTCGACGGCGAAGAGGCGTGCAACGAGGCCATCCTGGCGGGTAAGATCAAGGCGGGCGACTTCGTCATCATCCGCTACGAGGGGCCGGCGGGCGGGCCGGGCATGCGCGAGATGCTCGCGGCCACCGCCGCCCTCAAAGGTCTCGGCATGGGCGACAAGGTGTACCTGGCGACCGACGGCCGGTTCTCCGGCGGCACGGCGGGGCCGTGCATCGGCCACGTCAGCCCGGAGGCGGCCTCCGGCGGCAACATCGCCCTCGTCAGGAGCGGCGACGAAGTCCGGGTGGACCTCGATAAGCGCCTCGTCGAGCTCAAGGTGAGCGCCGCCGAACTCAAGAAGCGCCGCAAGGCGTGGAAGAAGCCGGAGGCGAAGATCAAGTCCGGGTACCTGGCGCGGTACGTGCGGACCGTGACCAGCGCGAGCACGGGAGCCATCTGCAGGTAAGTGCTTGACGAGCCCGCCGCGGAAGCGGCGGGAGACGTCTCCCGATGCTTCCGCATCGGGCTCGTATAAGGTTGGGGCACTACCCGGTGGTGTAACGGTAACACAGGAGGTTTTGGTCCTCCCATTCCTGGTTCGAATCCCGTGGCTGACCGCGAGGTAAAATCGCTGATCATGGCGGCGGGGATGAGCACCCGCATGAAGTCCGCGCGCCCCAAGGTCCTCCACGAGGTCTGCGGCAAGGCGATCCTCTCGTACCTCCTCGACGCCTGCCGCGGCGCCGGCATCCCCGAACAGATCGTCATCGTCGGCGCCATGCGCGACCAGGTCATGGCCGCCTACGCCGACGCGAAGGACCTCGCGTGGGTGGTCCAGGAACCGCAGCGCGGCACGGGCCACGCCGTCATGGTCGCCCAAGACGCGCTCGCGGGCTTCGAGGGCGACCTGGTGGTCCTGGTGGGCGACGCGGCGATGATCCGGCCCGAGACGGTCCGGACGCTCCTCGAGACGCACCGCCGCGAGGGCGCCGCCGCCACGCTCATCACGGCCATCCTCGACGACCCCAAGTGGTTCGGCCGCATCGTCCGCGACGCCGCGGGCAACGTCCTGCGCATCGTCGAGGCCAAGGACGCCGCGCCCGAAGAGCAGGCCATCCGCGAGGTCAACCCGTCGTACTACGCGTTCCGGTGGCCGGCCCTCCGGCAGGTGATCGGCCGCATCACAGATCATAATGTAAAGAAGGAATATTACCTGACCGACGCCGTCGGCCTCCTGGTCGAGGCGGGCGAGAAGGTCGTGGCGATCCCGGCCGCCGAGCCCGAAGAGGTCGAGGCCGTGAACAGCCGCGAGGACCTCGCCCACGTCACGAGCCTGATGCGCCGCCGGATCCTCAAGGCCCACATGGCGGCGGGCGTCACGATCGTCGACCCCGCGACCACGTCTATTGATGCAGGCGTTCTGATCGGCCAGGACACGGTCATCGAGCCGTGCACGGTCATCCGCGCCCCGGCCGAGATCGGCCGGAACTGCCGCGTCGGGCCGCTGGCGCACCTCAGGCCCGGCACGGTGCTCGATGACGGGGCCGAGGCCGGCGCGTTCGTCGAGACCAAGAACGCCCGGCTCGGCGCCGACGTGTGCGCCCGGCACCTGGCGTACCTGGGCGACATCGAGATCGGCCCGCGGACGAACATCGGCGGCGGCACGATCACCGCCAACTCGGATCGCACGGGGAAGAAGCACCGCTCGAAGATCGGCGCGGGCGCCTCCATCGGCGCGGGCACCGTCCTGGTGGCGCCCACCGAGGTCGGCGACGGCGCCCAGACCGGCGCCGGCAGCGTCGTGACGAAGGCCCACCCGGTGCCGCCGGGCGAGACGTACGCCGGCGTTCCGGCCAAGCCGCTCAAGGCCGCAAGGAAACGCAAGGGGGCATCGAGATGAATCAACTCAAGATCTTTGCGGGCAGCGCGAACCGTCCCCTGGCCAAAGCCATCGCGAAATACCTCAGGAAGCCGCTCGGCAAGGCCACGTGGACGCCGTTTCCCGACGGCGAATCGTTCGTCAAGATCAACGAGGACGTCCGCGGGCGGGACATCTTCATCATCCAGCCGACCTGCGCGCCGCACAACGACAACCTGATGGAGCTCCTGCTCTTCATCGACGCCGCCCACCGCGCCAGCGCCGACCGCATCACGGCCGTCATCCCCTACTACGGCTACGCCCGCCAGGACCGCAAGGACGAGGGCCGCGTGCCGATCAGCGCCAAGCTCGTGGCCAACATGCTCGAAGCGGCCGGCGCCGACCGCATCCTCACGGTCCACCTGCACGCGTACCAGATCCAGGGGTTCTTCGACATCCCGGTGGACCACCTGCTGCCGGAGCCGGTCTTCGCCGCGTTCTACCGCAAGATGGCGATCAAGGACCTGACGGTGGTGTCGCCCGACGTGGGCAACGTCAAGACCGCCCGCAACTACGCCCGGATCCTGGGCGGCGAACTGGCGATCATCGACAAGGAGCGCTTCAGCGGCACCGAGGTCCGCGCGGGCAACCTCATCGGCACCGTCGACGGCCGCAACGTCCTCATCGTCGACGACATGATCACCAGCGGCGGCACCATCGCCAAGGCGGCCCACCTCCTCAAGGAGCGCGGCGCCCGCGACATCTACGTGGCCGCCACGCACGCCGTCATGTGCGAGAACGCCGTCGCGCGCCTCCGCGACGCCCCGGTCAAGCTCGTGACCGTGACCGACACCATCCCCTTCTGCAACGAGGCGCGGCAACTGAGGATGTTCAAGGCCCTCAGCCTGGCCGGCCTCCTGGGCGAGGCCATCCGGCGTATTCATCGACATGAATCCGTAAGCCGGTTGTTCCTGAGAAGAAGGTAACCGACGCGAGACTGCAAAGGAGTTGCACGTGGCGCTCAGCACTGAATTGTTGCATGCGAAGCCGCGCACGGCCGCCGGCACGCGGGCCTGCCGCCTCCTCCGGACCGGGGGGCAGGTGCCCGCCGTGGTCTACGGCCGCCAGGTGGCCCCGGAGGCCATCCAGGTGTCGCACGAGGAACTCGACGACGCCATCCACCGCCGCGCCCGCATGTTCGAGCTCGAGGTGGGGCAGCACAAGGAAGTCGTGCTCCTGAGGGAGGTCCAGTACGACGCGTTCGGCAGCGAGATCCTGCACGCCGATTTCGTCCGCGTCGCCATGGACGAGGCCATCACCCTCACGGTGCCGATCCAGCTCAAGGGCGCGCCGAAGGTCGAGCACGCGGTCCTCCAGCAGCCGCTCGGCCAGGTCGAGATCGAGTGCCTGCCGAAGGACATCCCCGACGCCATCGTCGCGATGGTCGCCGAGATGAAACTGGGCGACACCCTGAAGGTCAGCCAGCTCGAACCGGCGCCCGGCGTCAAGATCCTGACCGACCCGGAGGTCATCGTGGCGACCCTGACGGCCATCGAAGAAGAGGTGGTGGCCCCGGCAGCGGCGCCCGTCGAGGGCGCGGTGGCCGAACCCGAGGTCATCGGCCGCAAGGCCGCGGAAGAGGGCGAGGAAGCCGAGGAAGGCGAAGAGGAGAAGCCCAAGGAAAAGAAGAAGGAGTAGCACGCGTCGGCCACGCCCGCGGCGGTGCTTGGCGACACGCGCGTATGGTCGCACACCGTATAGCCGCGCATCGGCCAGCCGCGCATCGGCCAGCCGCGGCCGGTGTACGTGTTTAGCGTGATACGAGATTGCCGGGTGGCACGGCCACGCGCTGTTGCGTGGCCGTGCACGGTCACGCAACGGCGCGTGGCCGTGCCACCCACGCTGAATACGTACCGGCCGGTACGGCCGCGAGTGTTCGTCGCCGTGCCGGCGACGGCTAAACGATCGGCGACGGCCAAGCAGGGCGACGGCTAAACATGAAACTCATCGTGGGCTTGGGCAATCCGGGGCCCCGTTACGCCGACACGCGGCACAACGCGGGCTGGCGCGTCGCCGAGGAACTGGCCGCCCGCGAAGGCGCCGGGCCGTGGAAGGCGAAGTTCGACGCCGCCCTGGCCGATGGCCTCTGGCGCGGCGAGAAGGTCGTGCTCGCCCGCCCGCTGACGTTCATGAACAACTCGGGCCTGGCGGTGCGGCAATTGGCGGACTTCTGGAAACTGTCGCTCGACGACCTCCTGGTGGTCCTCGACGACATGGCGATCGACGTGGGGCGGATCCGCCTGCGGCGCGACGGGTCGGCCGGCGGACACAACGGCCTCGCCTCCGTCATCGCGCACCTGGGCGACGAGCGGGTCGCCCGCCTGCGGGTCGGGATCGGCCCTGCCCCGCCGGTCGAGCAGCACGTGGACTTTGTGCTCTCGACCTTTACGAAGGCGGAGCAGCCGCTCATCGAGGAGGCGATCCGCCGGGCCGCCGAGGCGGCCGAATGCTGGATGACCGAAGGCCCGGATGTGGCCATGACGCGGTTCAACCGAGGCAAGGACGACTAACGAAGGAGGAGGCGGCCGTACGGCCAACACACTATGCCAAACGATATCCAGAGTCGCGTGTACGAGGCGATGTTCCTGGTGGACAGCGGCGACGCCGCCGTGTGGGACGAGATGATCAAGCATCTCTCCAGTATGCTCACACGCAGCGGCGCCACCCTCATCGGCATCACCCGTTGGGACGAGCGGAAGCTCTCCTACACGGTCAAGGGGCGCAAGCGCGGCACGTACGTGCTGGCGTTCTTCATCCTCCAGAGCGGCGCCGGCGTGGTCGGGATCGAGCGCGATTGCCGACTGTCGGAGAAGGTCCTGCGGGCCCTCCTCCTGAAGGCCGACCACTTCACGGTCGCCGGCATGCGGCTCCAGCTCGGAGAGGACATCCGCGAGGACGTCGCCCAGAAGCTCATGGCCGAGCGGGGCGAGCAGGCCGTGGCGGCGGCGGCCGCCGTCGTCGTCGCCAAGCCCCCTCGCTCCAGCGAGGCCGCGCCCGCCGAAGGCGCCGCCCCGGAGCCGCCCGCACCGTACGAGCGCCGCCGCCGCGAACGGTCCGACGAATCCTGAAGATCCCTCAACCAAGGGGTGAACCATGGCCAACTACAATCGTGTTTTCCTGATGGGCAACCTCACTCGCGACCCGCAGCTCCGCTACACGCCTTCGCAGCAGGCCGTGTGCGACTTCGGCCTGGCCATCAACCGCAAGTGGAAGGGCCCCGACGGCCAGATGCGAGAGGAAGTCTGCTTCGTCGACTGCACCGCCTGGGGCCGCACCGCCGAGAACATCCAGAAGTACCTGACCAAGGGGCAGCCCCTCTTCGTCGAAGGACGCCTCCACTTCCACTCCTGGGATGGGCCCGACGGCAAGAAGCGCAGCAAACTGGACGTGGTGGTCAACCAGTTCCAGTTCATCGGCGCACCCAAGGGCGGCGCGGGCGGACCCAACGCCGCCGCCGGTCCCGGCCGCGCGGCCCCGACCCCGGCCCCGTCGCCCGACGCCAAACGCCAGGAGACCTCCGGCGCCGAGGAACAGAAACCGCCGGACTACGACTTCAACCAGGAAGTGGACGACGATACGATCCCGTTCTAGCGATGTGGCACGCCCGCCCTCGGGCGTGAATGACGCGACTCCGGCACAGCCGAGGGCGGCTGTGCCACACAACCCGTGATTCAAGGTAGGAGAACGCTGTGCCAAGACCCACGATGAAGCCGAAGGCGAAACGCAAGAAGATGGTCCGCTTCCGCGAGCGCGCCAAGTGCCGCTTCTGCCGCGAGAACGTCACGCACATCGACTACAAGGACACCCAGACGCTCCAGAAGCTCATCACGACGCGCGGCAAGATGCTCAGCCGCAAACGCAGCGGCAATTGCGCCGGACATCAGCGAAAGGCCGCCCGGGCACTCAAACGCGCCCGGTTCCTTTCCCTGATGCCGTATATCAGCTAACATGCACCCGCCGGGCGGCATCGGCCGCGCCGGCCTCGGAGAATACGCAATGAAGGTCTTGCTCAGACAGGATGTGCCCGCGCTGGGCGTCATCGGCGACGTGGTGGAAGTCAAGGTCGGGTACGCCAGGAACTACCTCCTGCCCCAGGGCCTGGCCATCGAGCCCAACCCCGCCAACCTCAAGCGCGTGGAGCAGGAGAAGCTGGATCTCACCAAGGCCGCCCAGGCTCGCCTCCAGACGCTCAAGGGCATCGCCTCTCGCCTCAACGGCATGTCCGTGACCATCAAGTCGAAGGCCAACGAGCTCGGCCACCTCTTCGGGTCGGTCACCGAGACGCACATCGCCGAAGCGCTGGCCGCTGAAGGCTTCAAGGTTGAGCCGACGCAGGTCGCCCTGGCCGCCCCCATCCGGACGCTCGACAAATTCCGCGTCCCGATCCGCCTGGCCGAAGGCATCGCGGCCGAGATCGACGTCTGGGTCGTCCCCGACAAGACGCCCGAAGCGTAAAACCCGCGTATACCGCCACCCTTCGTGCGCGGCGGGTCTCCCGACCCGCCGCGCCCAGACGTTTGCTCCCCCGCTTGCCACGGCCGCAATAGGTCTTGCATCCGTCGGCGGGACTGCTATAACCGCTCTCCGGAATTGCCAAAGGACTTCTTTCGCCGCCGTCGCGGCGAGGTGGTATATGCCCGACGATCCGCTCTTGGACAAGGTTCCGCCGCACAGCCTCGAAGCCGAGATGAGCGTCCTCGGAGCCATGATGCTCAGCCCCGAGGCCATCGGCCTCTGCATCCAGTACCTCGACGCCGACTCCTTCTACCGCCAGGAACACCGCGCCCTCTTCAAAATCCTCGCCGGCCTGTACGAGGCCAGCAAGCCCGTCGACCTGGTCATCGTGCGCGAGGCCCTCCGGGCCTCCGGCGAGTACGAGAAGATCGGCGGCGACGAGTACCTCGTCACCCTGGCCGACAGCGTCCCCACGCTCGCCAACGCCGAGTACTACGCCAAGGTGGTCAAGGAGAAGGCGCTCCTCCGGGGCCTCATCAGCGCCGCCGCCGAGATTATCCGCGACGCCCACTCGCAGGACGGCTCGGTCGACGACGTCCTCGACCGCTGCGAGCAGCGCATCTTCGAGATCGCCGAACGCAAGATCGTCGGCCAGGCCTACGACGTCCGCACCATCCTCAGCCAGGTCATGCAGACGCTCGACCTCCAGGGCGGCCGCGCCGTCACCGGCCTCGACTGCGGTTTCGTGGACCTCAACGACCGGACGCGCGGCCTCCAGCCGGGCGAGCTCATCATTCTGGCCGCGCGGCCCAGCGTGGGCAAGAGCGCGCTGGCCCTGAACATCGCCGAGCACGTGGCCGCCGACAACCACGAGGGGGTCGCGTTTTTCAGCCTCGAGATGAGCAAGGAGGAGCTCGCCCTGCGGCTTCTGTCGTCGCGGACCGAGGTCGACGGCCAGAAGCTGCGCAAGGGCATGCTCTCGAACGCCGAGGTCAAGAAGATCCAGGACGGGGCCGACTTCCTTTACCGGGCGCCCCTTTACATCGACGACTCGCCCGGCCTGCGGGTCATCGACCTGAGGGCCAAGGCCCGGCGCCTCCTCACGCGCCACAACGTCAAGCTCATCATTGTGGATTATCTACAACTGATGAGTTCACCCGGCGCCGAAAGCCGCCAGATCGAGGTCTCGAACATCAGCCGGGGCCTGAAGGCCGTCGCCCGGGAACTGCGCATCCCCGTCCTCGCGGTCGCCCAGCTTCGCCGCCCCAACCCCATGGAGAAGGGCCACCGCCCGATGCTCTCGGACCTGCGCGAGTCGGGCGCGATCGAGCAGGACGCCGACGTGGTGCTCCTCCTGCACCGCGAGGAGATGCGCTTCGTCCCGGGCACGGCCGAGCACGCCCAGGTCAAGGGCATCGCCGAGCTCGTCATCGCCAAGCAGCGCAACGGCCCGACCGACACGCTCAAGCTCACCTGGCAGCGCGAGTTTACGCGGTTCCGCTCCTGGTCGCCCATCGAAGCGCCCGCGGGGGGCGGACAGTTCGAGCAGTACTCGACCGCCGGCTCCGCGCCGGACTCCGACGATGACGCGGCCGATGCCGGCCGGGGCTCGCCGTTCTGAGTCGCCCCGCGCGACAGCGCCGCCAACCTGTCCGACAGGCGTGCCCTTTGAGATTGTGCCGCAGGCATGCTATTGCGTCCGATTGTCAGGAGTTTCCCCAGAACATAGGCGTCCGTTAGCCCAAGTTACGCAGTTCGCGCCTCAAAACCGCCTTGGCGGCAGCGCCATGGCCGGTTG
>JAPLML010000383.1 GCA_026387055.1 Planctomycetota bacterium
GCCGCCCGTGGAACCCGTCGCCAAGCAGGCGCAGAGGGGCAAGCGCGGTCTCACCGCACAGGGGATTTCCGACTTCCGCGTAGGCATTGACCGCGTGGAACGGCGCGGGAATCAAGCCTATGTGGTGGACGCCGAAGGCCAGCGTGCGCCGGTTCGCATCGAGGGCGACTTCATCACACCCGAAACTGAAGTCAACCTGAGAAAGTTGAACCCGGCCCAACTGGACCGGATGCAAAGCGAAATAGAGAGGACGCCGTACCTGTCGCCAGAAGGTAAACAGGAACGGATTGCCCTTATCGAGAAGATTCGATCTGGTGCTGCCGCCCCGACCCAAGCGCCCGCGATCAAGGAGGAAGTCCGTGCAGAAACCGCAGAAGCCGAAACTGCCGCCATGGGCCGTCCGGTTGCTGAGCCAACGGCCGCAGAACAGCCTACTGAGGATCGGCCCGTCACCGGAAATCTCGATCCCCAAGACCCCGTCGCCGCCGCCGAAATAACTGAGCGGTATCGCATTTGGGCGAAAGACTACCGGGCCGGAAAGAACCTGTCGGACGCCGACCTGCGCGCCGTCACGCGGGCCAGGGAAACAACCGCGCGCGAGAGCGACGAGGGCATTCTGAAGATTCGGGAGGCCGATGTCTCGACACCCGAAGGCGCGGCGACAGCACTCAATCAGGCGCAGGGAAGGACAACGAGTGGCCTTCTCGGCGAGCGGGAGTGGGCGATTCTCGCAAAGGCCCAAGAGGTTATGGGCAAGGTGCGCCGCGCGGAAATGGTGAGTATCCCGACCGGCGATCCCAACGTCCTGTTGTGGGTGACTCCGGGCGACGAGACCAAGGGCAGGATCATCGCGGCCAACATGGCGAAGCAAACTGGCAAGCGGGCCAAGCCGCCAGGGTTCTCGAAAGCAACCAGAACCTCTTTGCCTGCGCCCGCGAAGACACCCGCCGCGCAACTCTCGGCACTGGCCGGGGCCACAAGTAAGCAACACGACACCATATTTATCAAGGGCGGGACCGCCCAGGCCACGGACGGCGAACGGCTTTGGGTTGTGCAGGGAGATTTCGGTGTCGATGGGACTTATGTGGTTGGCAAGCGGGGCGAGGTCAAGGCGGCGGCAGAGTATCAGACATACCCTCTAGACACGATGGAATCCGCTCTGAAGAATGCTCGCACGGGCACCAAAGCGGACGGCCCGCCTCTTGCAACGGATGACGCCATTCTGTTGCTGCGGCGCGCCCGCCAGGCCCAGGTGTTCGCTGACCGGGATTCCCCGAAGGTGGTCGTTGTCCGAAACCCGGACGGCACGCTTGGGCTGGTTGCCTGCACCGGCGAGGTCGGTACTGCCGAGATCAACATCGGCGAAGGCTTTGCCGTTGTCGGCGTTGTGGACCCCGGCCTCCTGGCGGAACAGATGGCGTGGCACCTGCGCAGCGGTGACAGAAATGTTCAGGTGTGGTACGGCGCGATCGGGAAGGCATCCGGTTTCTTGACGCGCGGTGATTCCGGCAAGACAGAAGGAATCCTTTGCGGTGCAGGCCGTCCCACCGACGCGGCAGAAATCCTGGGCAATATAGTCGATATGCCGGGCTTCGCCGAATACCAGGCCAACGCGGCAAAGGAAGCGCGCGGCAGGATCGAGGCGGAACTGCGGGCCGGCCAGAAGATCGAGGGCACGGTGACGGTCGGCGAGCCGGTGTTTGACACCCAAGGCCGATTCGTCGGCACGCGCGTTCAGGCGTCCGGCACCGGCGACGCGGAGATCGTCATTGAACCACACTCGTACCTTCCTGGCAAGATCGAGGAGGCCCGCCGGGACTACGCACGGGCGAACCAGCCGCCCGCCGCCGAAGCGCCCCCTGCCGAAGCGGCACCGGATGAAGCCGCTAGGGTCGAAGCCCTCACGAAGTCTCTGAAGAACACAATCGAAGGCGGCAAGGCCGGCATGGGGCCGGTTATCCTGTCGGACCTCGCCGAGTTGGGCTGGCACTATTTCAAGACGGGCTTCCGCACGTTCGCCACGTGGGGCCACAAGCTCGTGGTGGAACTTGGCCGGGGGGTCGGTCAGCACCTGCGCGCGGCCTGGGTTCACATGCTGCGCCTGCACCGGGACGAAATCGGGGGCCTGGGCAGGCAAGCCGTGCAGCCGCAGACGCCGGAGGAAGCGGCCGTCGCGCGCGTCGCGGCGAAGATCGCCCAAGTACCCTCATTCTGGCAGAGACTTGGCCGCGTGATGAGCGGCGATAGCGGGATCAAGAACCGGATCATGACGGCGTGGCAGAACCGTCTACACATGGTCAATGTTGTGGCTCGTCAAATGACTGGCCTGACCGATCCGCAAAGGCAAATGCCCCCGGCGTTCAACTTCGCGGGCTTCGCCAAGGTCGCAAACTTGTCGGCGGCGGCAAAGGCGGAAGCCGCCCGGAGTCAGGGCATCCGCGACGTGACCGGCAGTATTGTCAGAAGCAAGTCGCTCAAAGAGATCGCCGCACCCATCGCGGACAGGATGCGGACCGACCCGGCGGCCCTCAATGACTTCTACGCATTTGTCTACGCTCAGCACGCCCTGGACGTGCTCCGGCAAGGCAAGAATCCGGGCATCACGGAAGCCGACGCGCGGGCAGTCGTGGACGCCTTCAGCAACCGGCCCGATTTCGTCGAGAGTGCGAAGGGTCTCACCGGCTGGTACAACGCCGCACTAGATTACTACATAGATGCGGGCGGCCTCTCACCCGAAGCTGCTGCTGCCATGCGTGCCATGTACCCGCATTATATCAGTCTCGCCCGTCAAATGGAGACGACCGGCGAAGGCGGCGGCGCGGGAGCCGGGCACCTTGGCGGCGCGGTCCGCCGATTGAAGGGTTCCGAGCGCGCCATCCTGCCCCCGTTCGAGACCGCCGTGGCGTACCTCGACCGGATGATCGACCTGGGCGACAAGGTTCGATTCTTCAAGATGTTTACGGAAGCCGCCGAGAAGTATCCGGGCGGCGAAGCATGGGCCGAGCGCGTCAAGCCGCGCATTCTCGTAACCGGCATTGACCTACGGCAACTGAGCAAGCAACTCGAAGGAATAGGTATCGACCTTGGCGAAGCCGACCTGGACTCCGTGATGACTGCCTTCCATGCCCGGCACTTCGACGACCCCGCCCACCACATTTTCACGATTTATCGAGGCGGCCACCCCGAATCCTGGCGGATTGACCCGGCCGTGTGGGACGCGGTGATGGCGCTGAACAAGCACCCACGCCTGCCGAAGTTCATCGACGCGACCTTTGGCGCGGCGGCCCGGATGAGGCGTCTTGGCACAACCGGCTTGCGGCCCGGCTTCTCACTCATAACAAATCCGCTGCGCGACACGGCGACGGCCCTCTTGCAGGGCGAGCACGGCGCGAACGATGTCGGAAACGTCGTCGGCGGAACGATTCGCGGCATTGTGATGGACCTCACAAATGGAGAAATAGCAAAGCTCTGGCGGGCCGGCGGCGGTGAGATGCCGCAGCCTCTCGGATTCGACCGTTTCCGCATGAACCGCCTAATCCAAGAGACGCTTGCCAACTCCATATCGGCCCATGCAACAAACTGGGCAAAGCACCCGTTGGCATCGACCGCAACGTACTTGCGCGGGGCTTTCTCAATACCGGAGGCAGGCCCGCGCATTGCCCAATTTGAACGTACCTTGCGCGCGATGGGATGGGAACCCGGAAAGCCGCTCAGCTTCGAGCAATATGTGCAGGCACAACTTGAGGCGGCCAACGTGACGGTCGATTTCCGCGAGGCCGGCGCAATCGGCATGTGGGTGAACAGCACAAATGCGTTTTTCAACCCGAATATCCAGGGACCGGCGCGCATGATGAGCACAATCAGGCGGCACCCGGTGCGCAGCATCATACGGGGCATCGGGACCTTGACCTTGCCGACGCTTGGCCTTTGGTGGCTCTACAAGGACCGCGATTGGTACAAGAGGATGCCGGCGTGGGAGCGTGGGGCCTACTGGCATTTCGAGTGGGGCGACAACATCATCCGTATCCCGCGACCGTTCGAGTGGGGGTATCTCTTTGCCTCGCTTCCTGAAGCCGCCTGTGATTGGGTCTATCGGTCGGACCCCAGGGCATTCACCGAGACAGCGGGCCAAGCCCTGAAAGCCCTCGCGCCTGACATTGTGCCGACGGTCTTTGAGCCGCCGGCTGAGGTATGGGCAAATAAGAGCATCTTCCGGGGGGCACCGCTTGTCAGCGAGTCATTGCAGCGACTACCGCCCGCCGAACAGTGGACCCCACGCGAAAGCGAGATAGCCAAGGCCGCCGGACGCCTCTTGGGCGTGTCGCCGATCTACCTTCAGCACTTCGTCCGTGAATACACCGGCGGTCTCTCTGAGGACATAGTCGGCGGCATCGAGCAGCCAGGGCGTGCTCTTGGCATACTGCCGAGCAAGACGACCCGCCCGCCCGAACCGGCTGACCGGCCCGTTATCGGCAGGCTATTCCTGCGGCCGACGGCCGTGCGGACCTTCGACGACTTATACACGGAACGTGATGCTCTGGCGGCGCGGGCGGCGGCACACAAGGCAGGCCGGGGCGAACGGCTCGGCCCTGAAGATGCAAACCGCCTGAAACGCATGGACATAGCCGCGAAGGCCCTTGCTAATTACAGGAAGCGGGTTCAGAAAGTGATTGAGGCCGATGCTTCAGATGCAGCCAAGAGGGCAGAATTGTTGCGGCTGCACAACAAAATGATTCACTTCGCCGAATTGGCCTTACGCAAATGAGGATACTTGGATTAGGACACGGCCGGGGCACGTCGCCGGATCACCCGCCTCTCCGTTCGTCGATTCTTCGGTCGCGCTGGTAATCTGCCAGCCGCCGCGCGCGGCCTCTTTGTCCAGCCATGCCAACGGCGGTGGCGACCCTCTCGCGGTCACGGCCAGGCTCCTTATGGCTTCATTTCTCGCTTGAGACTATGCCATGTTCTTCTGGTCATAAGCCTGCCTCATACGATGATAAGCGAAAGTGCCGCGAACAGCGCCAATTAGTACAAACATGCAGATGATAGGCACGAATAACTTGGCGGCGTAGTTACTGGACGCGCTTCCGGTTTCCGGCCACGCAATGTCCGAAAACCTAGCGATTATCTCAGCGATGATCAAGGCAAGGCCCGCCACGGCAGCGAAACGGGAGTGGCGGTAAAGGCCAACCGCAATTCCAGCCAACAAAGCGGCGGTGATCAGGGACTCCGGTCCGATGCCAATCGCCAAGACCGACGGGACATCCCAAAGCGCCAGGAAGGACATCAGTCCGGTCATAAACGCAAATACAACCGACCACCAGAAAGCCCGACGTGTAGCCTCGTGAGCGGACTGAAGCGTTCGGACTGATGGCCAGAGCCACCAGCCTTGACGCCTGCGGCGATTCAGGCGGACAGGGGCAACCTCTTCCTGCGGGACTCCGGCGTCAGGCGCGGCACGGGTTTCCGGGCCAGCTATTCGCCCCAGCGCCTCAGCCGCGTCCTCGGCCTTGGCCCCCGACGAGTTTCTGGCATCAGGAGCTTGCCTCGCAAGGCGCGCGACTTCGTCAAGGCTCGGGCGCTCACCCCATAATTGCTGACCCACTTGCCCGGCGAGTTCCGCCGGCGACGGGTTCCTGGCCTTCTTGTGAGATTGCTCGGACATGACTGGCCCCCCTTTCGGCGTCCGTGTGCTTGGTGACACCGTTCAAGATGTACCCATGCCATTCAGAACGCAAGTGCAATCTTCGGCCGTCATAGGCCAGAAGTCAAGAATGATCTCTGGGCTTTTGGCTCGGGGCATTTCGGAGAGAATATCTGCTCTTGGACGTGTGGCGCAAGTCCTTTCCCCACAACGGTTTATGGTTACAGGGGCGCAGCGTAGGGGCCGACAAAGAAAAACCCGCTTACTGATTGTCTTGCGCGGAATACAACTCTAATGGCAGGACATCACTGCTGAGTCGTCTTGGCGAGCACTCTTTGGGCGGGCTTTTTTTTGGTGCCGGGCCTAAATACCAGCACATAAGAAAGGAACAGTGCGGTGGACACGAAACCCAGAAGCACCCGTGAGGTCGCGCGCCTTCTCAGTATACACCCATCGACATTATCGCAAGCTTTGTGGGACGGCAGAATTCCGGCACCACAGAAGGGACCGGGCGGCGCGTTTTGGTGGGACGAGACCGCCATCTACCGCGCGGCAAAAGTCTTCCATGTGTTGCCGTCCACCATCCAACAAAGGATCGCCGCCGCAGACGGCCAGGAGGTCGGCAAGTGAATAGTGACGGCAAACTGGCTCCAACCGACGCCCTCCTTGCCTCGGCCCTTACTGTCAGCCGAATGTTGAACATCAGCCGGGCGTTGCTGTACCAAATGCAGAGCGACGGCAGACTTGGCCCGCTACCCGTGGCTTTCGGCCGCAAATTATGGGTTGTTGATGAACTACGGCGCTGGGTTCAGCACGATCCGCCCTGTCCGCCGCGCGAGATGTGGATAAAGGAGTACCAGCGATGACCGCGACCGCGACAGAGACCGTTCAACATATCCTTGACCACCTGGACCGCGTGACCGGCGGACCCGATCAATTCATGGCGAAGTGCCCGGCGCATAAGGACCGGCACGCTTCCTTGAGCATCGGACACGGCGAGGACGGGCGGGCGCTTCTGAACTGTCACGCGGGTTGCACGGTGCAAACCATTCTTGCGGCCTTGAAACTGTCGGAAGTGGACCTGTTTCCGCCCAAGGCCAGGCCCCAGCACCGCCACAAGCCGATGATCTTCGAGACACCCGGCGCGGCGGCTGAGACCCTGGCCCGCACCCTGAAAGCCAAGCCCGCCGGAAGCTGGACCTACTACAACGCGGACGGCACGGAGGCGCTGACCGTCCTGCGCTTCAACCTGCCCGACGGCGACAAGACCTATCGGCCTCTCCATCGCAACGGCGGCGGATGGAGCATCGGCGATCCGCCCGGCAAGTTGCCGCTGTACCACTTGGCGGACCTGGACGGCGCGCGCCGCGTCTACGTTGTCGAAGGCGAGAAGTGCGCGGAAGTGGCCACCCACCTTGGCTTGACCGCCACCACGAGCGCCCACGGAGCGGAAGCGGCAGGCAAGACCGACTGGCGGCCCCTGGCTGGCCATGACGTGCCGATCCTGCGCGACAACGACAAGGGCGGCAATGACTACGGTAACGACGTGGCGACGATCCTGACCGCGCTTGGCTGCACGGTGCGCGTTGTCCTGTTGCCGGGTTTGCCGGAAGGCGGCGATATTGAGGACTTCGCCGAGGCCCGCGACGGGCAGGACGCCGAGACCATACGCGCCGAGATCGAGGCCCAGGTCAACGCTACGCCGATCTGGACGGCACCCGTGAAGATCGAGACCACGGGCGCTGCCGACGACCTGAGCAACCAGCCTGAAATCTTCATCGACACCGACGAATCGCGGGTTGTGACCGAGACCATCGCCGCCTTGACATACGACAAGGAAATCTACCAACGGGGCGGCGTGCTGGTCCGCATCCGGCGCGATGCCACGATTGAGGACGGCGTTATCCGACCGGCCGGTTCACCGACGATTCAGGCGCTACCGGCGGCCAATCTGCGGGAACGCCTGACGCGGGTTGCCCGGTTCATCAAGGTCAACGCCAAGGGCAAGGAAGTTCCGTCACACCCCGCGGCGTGGGTTGTTTCGGAGGTAGATGCCCGTGGCGACTGGCCCTGTATCCGCCCGTTGACGGCGGTTTCTGATGCACCCGTGTTGCGCCCGGACGGCACGATCTGGCAGACACCGGGTTACGATTCCGCAACGGGTGTCCTGTTCGAGAGCAATCAGACATTCCCGCCGGTGCCCGAACACCCCACCATCGACGATGCCCGGCGGGCGCTCGGTGAACTCCTGGAAGTTGTCTGCGACTTTCCGTTTCAGGCCCCAGAACACAAGGCCGTGTGGCTCGCGGCGCTGTTGACCCCGGCGGCCCGTTTTGCCTTCGCAGGTCCGACACCCCTGGTGCTGGTGGACTCCAACATCGCAGGGGCTGGCAAGGGCCTGTCGGTTCACACTATCGGCCGCATCTGCACCGGCCGGGACGTGGCGGTATCCGCCTATGCGCATGACGGGGATGAACTGCGGAAGCGGATCACGTCTATTGCCCTCGCGGGCGACCGCCTAGTACTCCTCGACAACCTCGAAGGCGCTTTCGGGAACGCGACCCTTGATCGGCTCCTGACCGCGACCTACTGGAAAGACCGAATCCTGGGACGCAACGAGGAGTGCAACCTACCCCTGACCGCCACCTGGTATGCCACGGGCAACAACGTTGCTATCGCGGCCGACACGGCCCGGCGCGTCATTCATATCCGACTCGACACGATGGACGAACACCCGGACCAACGCACAGGGTTCCGACATCCTGAACTTCTGGAGTGGGTTGACGAGAATCGCCCCCGACTCTTGACGGCGGCCCTGACCATCCTCGCGGCCTACTTCAAGGCCGGATGCCCGGCGCAAGCCCTGCCGCCCTACGGTTCCTTCGAGGGCTGGAGCGCTCTTGTGCGGCAAGCGGTTGTGTGGATCGGTCTGCCGGACCCATGCTTGACGCGAGCGAAACTCATGGAATCGGCTGACGTGACATCCGGCAGCCTGAGCCAACTGACTGAGGCGTGGCAGGAGTATGCCCGATGTTTTCATGGCGGTGGCGGCCTGAAGGTATCCGAAATGCTGACCCGGCTCTATCCCGCCGAGCACCACTCGACCCCGACCGATGCTGCATCCGTGGACATGCGGGCGGCGCTGGAGACTGTAACGGGTGCATCCACCACCAAGCCCCCGACCGCAAAACAAGTTGCCGGACGGCTACGGTTCTTCCGGCGACGACCTATCGGCGGCCATTTCCTAGACATTGACGATGCGGCCAACCGGAAGCAAGGTCGGACCTGGGTACTCCGTGACGTGGAACAGGTCAAGGTGGCACGGTGACAATGGTGACATTGGTGACATTATTCTACCCACCCTCCATAAAATATCTTCGCTGAGTTTTTTCTCGCGCGTGGGTATAACTGCGTCACCTTTGTCACCATTGTCACCCGACCATTACGGGCAGACTGACGCCGTGGGCCGAGACAGGTACAGCGACAAGCGCTTGCAGAGGCTAGGCTTGTGAACATGAACCACGGCAGCGGGTCCACCACAAGCAGGCGCGCACTCTCGGCGAGGTCTCGCCCTTCCTTGGCATCTTGCCCCCTCTTGTGCCCATGTGGTGTTGTGACGGATGGGCTGGCGAAGCTTTTGCAGGTGTTCGGGTTGGCTACAACGGCATGAAGATCAACCCTACCACAATGAGGATAGTGTCAGCGGCGCAATAGTTCCATTTTGGTACTGGTTGGCGACGACAGGGCTGGGGCTGAGCACGAATACCTGTTTTTTTATGCGCAGAAAAAGGGCTGTTTGTTCCACCGACAGCGATTTTTGCTTGCGCCAGGGCCACGAATACCCCAAATACACAAATTTTGTAAGAGCACCTATACTGACTGCCACAAGAGGTCGAGGGGCACATGCCTGCCCCCCCCACCCTCATCATCACGGCTGCCAGGGCAAGGCGCAGGCTCACCGATCACGCGGGATCGTCGGCGGGGGTGTCGGGGCACGTCCGCCGCGTGGGGGGGCATGGCCGTTGTTGTCGGCATCGGCAGTGGTAGGGGGCAAGCCAAGGGCAAGTCCCGCGTCCGAAGTGGCCCGCAAGGCCCATCGGGGGCGGAAAGCAGTTGACTCCCAATCAAGTGAGTACGGAGAGGGGCCGTCCGGGACGTGTCAAACTGGCCGTGGTTCTGGCCGTGGACGGGGCGGGGTACACCTCGACGGTGGGGCAGGAGCGGCCGCGTGACCCTGGCGGCGGCGTCTGGCGGCCCCCATGCTGGGGCGGTTCAAGGTGGGCGTGCCGTGGTGGTGCAGGACGTGATCCTATCGAGGACCATCAAGAGACCGCACCCGGACGGCCAGGAGCACGCCGTAGACGGCTCAGGGACAGCGCCGGGGCCGGGGTGTGGCGGATCGGGTTCTGACAGCGTTCACGTGGTGGGGGGTGTGGCATTGCGGACGTGGCGGGGATCGCCAAAGACAAGCCCGGCGGCCCCCGTGGTGAGAGCCGCCGGCTACGGAGTGCCTACACCGCAGGCTGGTTCAGGACGATCTGGCTAGGCCGGCGGTTCCTCTGTCTTTACCAGGGTGAGTTTCGGCTGTCCGTTCTCATCAATGCTCAATCCCGCGCGATGATTCTTGTCGTCGAACAACTCTAGGGCGGGACCGGACTCAGCGACGCCCAATCCGGCGCGGTTTTGCCCGTTCTTGTCGGCCAGCATCAACGCCGCTACATCCCCGTCCAGACTCAGCGACGCGCGGGCTACACCCGCCGGGCCATATAGGGTCAACACCGGCCCCTCGGCAGAGGTGCAAAGCGTGAGTTGCGACTGGCCTTTATCGCCGCCGCCGAGCGCTATCACCGCCGAATCCGCGGTTGCGTACAGCAGCACCTTCGTCGCCTTGCCCGTCCGGTCGCCTAGAACCAACTGTGCCCCGTCGGCATTCAGCCAGAGACCCGCGACGAGCTTGCCCTGTTCATTCTCGATAACAAGCCCTCGCGTCCGAACAGACGTACGCAAGTCGATTAGTTGTTGTTCCACTTTCTTCAGGCGTTCGTCGATGGTCATTGATTACCTCCTAGAATTGAAGGGCCGCCCTAATCGCGTGTGCGATGACACACACGGTTAGGTGGGTGTCCACGCGCAGGGCGGCCCCGTTGCTTGAGTCCGGTTAATGCACTCGAAGGGCCGTGTGATGTCATCGCGCCCGGCAATAGACCATCTTCGCCGGTGTCTGTCAACGGAAATCCAAAATAATCCGGGCTTGGCGTGGTCCTCAATAACTACGTGTCTCGGAGGTCAAGGGCAGGCGTCCGCAGCCCGTGGCGGCAATCTGGCGCGGTGAAATGACCCGCCTGCGGTGCCCGGTAGCCCAAGATGGTCACGTGAACGGTTCAGGGCTTGCCGTCGGCGTCGGTCCTGGCGCAACGTGGAGCGTCCGGGGCGTCTGGCGCAGGCGGTGTCGGGTCAGGATCGCGGGCGCTTCTTGAAAAGGGTTGCCGCACCGAAGGCAACGGCCGTGCCCGCGACGATGGCCCCGGCGGTAACGCCCAGGAGGCCCCAGTCGATGCGCGGCTCATAATCCTTCCATCTGTTCACCATCCTGGTCAGACTTGGGGAAAACTGCGGCGGGTCTAGGAAGAACGCGCGCGACGTTGTTCTGACAACGGTCGTCGATCCGTTGTATGTGAAGCACCAGGAGTTCCAGGGCGGATAGGCGAAGTTCGCCAGCATCAGGAGTCCGCCGAGCAGCAACGTGACTTTCTGTAGCCAGCCCATCGCAATGCTCCTCTCTAGGACTCAGCATACCCCGTCGGCATCGAAATGCAAAAGAATCTTCCGCAGGATCGGCGGCGCGGGCCGGATTTCGGGCGCGCGACGCCCGCCCGGAGGGTGCCCGGAGGGCCTTCTGCGGCCCCGCTGTTTGGGCGGGCGCATTGCACCAGCATTGCACCGAGCGTTTTCGACCCACCAACACCGCGCAAGAGAAAAGCCCGTAAACCCCTGGATTTACGGGCTTTTTTGCTGGTGCGCCACCAAGGACTCGAACCTTGGGCCCGCTGAGTAAGAGTCAGCTGCTCTACCAACTGAGCTAGTGGCGCAAACGAGAGTCGTATTCTACCGCAACATGGCCGCCTGTCAACGGCTCAGAAATGGAACTTCAGGGCGAACGCATCTAACGTTGGCCTGGGAAGCGGGGTCGGGCCGATTTTTCCTTCCGAGGGAGAACCTGGGGAAGGAGAGCGGCCATGGCGACGAGTTTGTGGGAGCACTTTTGGGTGCTGCCGGATCCGCGGGTGGAGCGGACGAGGAAGCACAAGCTGGAGGACATTCTGACGATCA
>JAPLML010000019.1 GCA_026387055.1 Planctomycetota bacterium
GGACTCTACGGCCGCGGCCCCCCGACGCCCCGCCGCTGAGCCCTGGCGGCCCCCTGCGGATCACCCCTGGCGTCAGCCCTTCAACAAAAAGCGGACATTCCTACTTTGCGGGAAAGCGGACATTTCTACTTTGCGTTGACAGACCGCAGCGCGAAGTGTTGACACCCCTCGCGCTCGCGGTATTCTAGGGCCTTCGTGCGGCCGCTTGCATGGCCACGCCGAAGCGCGCGGCCATGCCACCCGCACGGCTCCAGGTCTCCGAGGACGAGGCATGGCGCGCGAACGCTGGGGCAGCCGCATCGGCATCGTCATGGCCGTGGCCGGAAGCGCCATCGGCCTGGGCAACTTTCTGAGGTTCCCCGTCCAGGCGGCGCAGAACGGCGGCGGCGCGTTCATGATCCCGTACTTCGTGGCCCTGCTCCTGCTGGGCCTGCCGCTGATGTGGGTCGAGTGGACGGTGGGCCGGTTCGGCGGGGGCTTCGGCCACTCGACCGCCCCCGGCGTGTTTCACACGCTGTGGAACAAGAACCGGTTCATCAAGTACTTCGGCGTGATCGGCATCTTCGGTCCCATCGTCATCTATATCTACTACGTGTACATTGAGTCCTGGCTCCTGGGGTACTCGTTGTTCGCCCTGAGCGGCGCCTACGCCAAGTGCGCCGACGAGAGGAGCATGGCGGCCTTTCTTCACAGTTACCAGGGGGTGGCCAACAACGAGTTCTTCTCCGGCATGGGAGCGGCGTATTGGTTCTTCCTGCTGACGTTCGGCATGAACGCCCTGGTGGTCTACTTCGGAATCCAAGGAGGGATCGAGACGGTCTGCAAGTGGGGGCTGCCGATCCTGTTCCTCCTGGCTATCGCGCTGGCGGTCCGGGTCTTCGCGCTGGGGGCGCCCGATCCTGCCCGGCCCGACTGGAACGTGGCGAACGGCCTCGGGTTCCTGTGGAACCCGCCCGACTGGCGGGCCCTGACGGACGCCAAGGTCTGGCTGGCGGCCGCGGGGCAGATCTTCTTCACGCTGAGCGTCGGCATCGGCGTGATCCTGACCTACGCCAGTTACCTGACGAAGAAGGACGACGTGGCGCTGTCGGGCCTGTCCGCGGCCATGACCAACGAGGTCGCCGAGGTCATCCTGGGCGGGAGCATCGTGATCCCGGCGGCGCTGGCGTTCCTGGGGCCCGATGGCATCGCCAAGGTTGCCACGGGGGGCTCCTTCAACCTCGGCTTCGTCACCATGCCGCTGGTCCTTCAGAAGACGGCGATGGGAAACATCTTCGGGTTCTGCTGGTTCGCCCTGCTTTTCATCGCCGGCATCACCTCGTCGGTCTCGCTGGCCCAGCCCGCCGTCGCCTTCCTGGAGGACGAGTTCGGTTTCACGAAGAAGAAGGCCGTGCTGATCTTCGCGCTGGGCACCTTCGTCCTATGCCATGGGCCGATCCTGTTCCTGGAGCACGGCGTCCTGGACGAGCTCGATTTCTGGGCGGTCAACTTCTGCCTGGTCTTCTTCGCCCTGGTTGAGGCGCTCCTGTTCGCGTGGGTCTTCGGCATCGAGGGGGCCTGGACCGAGCTCCACGTCGGCTCCGACATTTCCATACCGCGGTTCTACCGATTCATCATCAAGTACATTACGCCGGCTTTTCTGGTCGCCATCCTCGGTTACTGGCTCTACCAGGACGGCATCGACGTGCTGCTGCTGAAGCGCGGCGCCTACAGCGCGGGGCCGATCGCGCCTGCCGACCTGCCCTACGTCATCGGCACGCGGATTCTGCTCCTGGCGCTCTTCGCCTTCCTGGCCGTGTGCGTGTGGATCGTCTGGCGGCGGCGGGCCAAGGAGACGGCGGCATGACCCTCGGCGGCTGGATCTTCATGGGCGCCAGTTGGCTCCTGATACTCTCTCTCGCCACCTTCGCGATGTACCGCGTCCTGGCGGCCAAGGAAGAGGACGGGCAGCCCCCGGCGCCGTCCGAGTAGTAGACCTGCGTCTCCGGGGGTCGCGAACGCGCGCCCGTCTCGCCACGGCGAGTCTTCGACAAGATGGGCGGCTGAGTGTTGGTCCTCCCGCCTGTTATCTTCGGCCGTTCATCACGCATTACGCATCCGGCACCGGGCAGGTCCCTTCGGGTCGCGGCGATGCGCGCGCTCGGCGTTTGGGTTGACGCTGCCGCCAAGCGCGGTTAGAGTAATGGTGTCAGAAGTCTGCCACGGAGGCGCGGGCATGAAAGGCGTAATCCTGGCGGGCGGCCTGGGGACGCGGCTGTACCCGCTCACGAAGATCACCAATAAGCACCTGCTGCCGGTCTACTCGAAGCCGATGATCTATTACCCGATCGAGTGCCTCGTGCGGGCGGGCATCCACGACATCATGATCGTGACGGGGGGGAACTCGGCGGGCGACTTCATCCGCCTGCTGGAGAACGGCGAGGAGTTCGGCCTCAAGCGCCTGCACTACGCCTACCAGAAGGGCGAGGGCGGCATCGCGGCGGCCCTGGCCCTCGCCCACGGCTTCGTGGAGAACGACAAGGTGTGCGTGGTGCTGGGCGACAACATCCTCCAGAAGTGCATCGCCAGGGCGGTCCGCGACTTCGAGCCGCTCCACGAGGGGGCCAAGGTCCTGCTGAAGGAGGTGCCGAACCCGTCGAGCTACGGCGTGGCCGAGATCGAGGGCCACCACATCAAGCGGATCGTCGAGAAGCCCAAGGCCCCGAAGTCGCACCTGGCCGTGATCGGCGTCTACATGTACGGTCCGGAGGTCTTCGAGATCATCCCGAACCTGAAGCCCTCGGCCCGCGGCGAGCTCGAAATCACCGATGTCAATAACTTCTATGTCCACGAAGACGCGATGACCTACGAGATCGTCGACGGCTGGTGGGCCGACGCCGGCGAAAGCATCGATTCGTGGGTCGAGGCCAACCGCCTCGTCGCCTCGACCGGGGCGAACCAGCCCGAAGCGCCCAAGGATAACGGCGGGAACCGGGAACCGGGAACCGGCAACCGGCACGGGAAAACGGCAGTGTCATGAACGGCATGGGCGGCAGGAAGCCGTGACCTTGGCCTCTCGCGGGTGGCCTGTTCCCGCTTCCCGCCCTTGATTGTCAGCGCCAACGGCTTAGCGCCGCCATCAGAGCGGCCGGCGCCGAGGTCGGCGGCCGGCCGCTGAAACGTCACGTCGGGCAGGGATCAGCCCTTCGGCTTCTCGTAGAACGCCTTCATCTGCTTGAGGGTCTTGCGCTTGTAGTCCTTGGCGTGGCCGGCGGTGCCGAAGTCGCGCATCTTCGAGGCGATGAGTTTCGCCAGGGCGTCGCGCGCGGGGCCGAGGTATTTCCTGGGGTCGAACTCGCCCGGCTTCTCGGCGAAGACCTTGCGGATGGCGGCGGTGACGACCAGCCGCCCGTCGGTATCCACGTTGATCTTCTGGATGCCGCGCTTGATCGCCTCCTGGATCGAGGCCATCGGCACGCCCATGGCGCCGGGGAGTTTGCCGCCGTACTTGTTGACCTCCGCGACGAGTTCCGCCGGCACGCTGGAGGAGCCGTGCATGACGAAGGCCACGTCGGGGAGGCGCTGGCGGCACTCGCTGATGAGGTCCAGGGCCAGCACCGGGGCGTGCTTGAACTTGTACGCGCCGTGGCTCGTGCCGATCGCCAGGGCCAGGGCGTCGACGTTCGTGCGCTTGCAGAACTCCTCGACCTCGTTCGGGTCTGTCAGGAGCACCTTGTCGGTGTGGGTGTCTTCCTCGATGCCGCCGAGGGTGCCCAACTCGCCCTCGACGCTGACGCCGAAGGAGTGGGCGTAGTCGACGACCTCCTTCGTGACGCGGATGTTGTCCTCGAACGAGCGGGCCGGATGCTTGCCGTCAGGGGTCTTCTTCTCGTAGTCGATCGAGCCGTCGATCATGACGCTCGTGAAGCCGATGGAGATGGCGTCCTGGCAGAGCTTCAGGTTCGGGCCGTGGTCCAGGTGGAGGCAGATGGGCAGGTCGGGGTTCTCTTCGACGGCGGCGGCCATCAGGTGCTTCAGGTACACGAGGTTCGT
>JAPLML010000634.1 GCA_026387055.1 Planctomycetota bacterium
CTCCAGTACGAGCACGCCCTGGCGCTGAAGGATGCGGGGAAGCGGCCGGAAGCGACGGCGCTCTTCGATTCGGTGTCCAAGCAGTTCGCCGGTCGCCCGGAGGCGATCAACGCCGCTTGGCGTGCGGTCCAGTGCCGCCGCGAGGACCTCGCGGCGCAGATCGCGTCCGCCGGCAAGGCGGCGCTGCGGCCCCCTTCGGGAGCGGAAGAGGCGGCGCCGCCGCAGCGCAAGATCCTCGAGGGGCTTGCCAACCTTCGGCGCCTGGCGGAATCCTTGCAGTCCCAGGTCGCCGAGGTCGCGAAGAGGAGCAAGGGCACCGAGCCGCACCTGCGCATGCTCTACGAGTTGGCCTGGAGCTACCGCGTGCTGGCCGACGGCGAGATCGAGGTCGCGCGGCAGCGGATGCAGCGCGAGGTGCTCGACAGCCTGCGGCGCCGGGTGGCCAGGGAAGCGCCCGCCGGCCAGGCTCCGGCGCCGGTGCGTCTGCCCGATATTCCGCTGAACTCCATTCCGCCGCAGCCGGGCGAGAAGGCGGCCCGCGAGCAGTACCTGGCCCTCATCGCGGCGGCGCCCGAGTCGCCGCTGGCGGTCCAAGCCCGGTTCGAACTGGCCGAGATGTACGCGCGGCACGAGGCCCCGGAGGCGGCGCTCGAGCTTCTGGCCGAGGCGCTCACGAACAACCCCCCGCCGCCGCTGGCGGCGGCGATCCGCCTGCGCATCGCGGTCTGCGCCCTGGCCCGCAAGGACGCCAAGGGCGCCATCTCGCACGCCCAGGCCGCGGCCGCCGGCGGCCTGATGGCCGAGGCCCGGTACCTCACGGGCGAGGCCTACATTCAGCAGCAGAACTGGGCCAAGGCCATCGAGACGCTCACGCCGTTCATGGCGCAGGAGGCCCTGCGAAATCTGCCGGACATCACGGAGCGGGCGCTCTTGAGGCTCGGTTACGCCTACGCGCAGACCGGGCAGTGGGCGCCCAGCGCCCAGGTGCTCCAGGGGATCGTCGAGCGGTTCCCGCGCAGCCCGTGGGTCGATGAGGCCCGCTACGGCCTGGCGTCGGCCCTCCAGGGCCAGAAGCAGTTCGACGCGGCGATTGCGGCCTACAAGGAAGTGACCCGCCACACGGCCTCCGAGACCGCCGCCAAGGCCCAGATCCAGATCGGCCTGTGCCACCTGGAGCAGAAACAGTACCCGGAGGCGGCCCAGGCGTTCATCATGGTGACATATACCTATGATTATCCAGAGTGGCACGGCGCCGCCTGGTGCGAGGCGGCCCGGGCGTACGCGGCGATGAACCAGCCGGCCCAGGCCGTCAAGCTGTGGCAGCGGGTCGTGAAGGAGCAGCCGTCGAGCCGCTGGGCCGTCGTGGCCAGGCAGTACCTGGCCGAAACGAAACTGTGAACCGCCGCAAGCGTGCGAGGGACTCCAGCATGAGCAAGAGATTCCTGATTCGCGGATGCCTCGGACTGTGCGTCGCGGCCCTCGCGCTCCTGGCGCCGGGCCAGGCCGCCCGCGGCTACGTGGAAGTGGCGTACTCGCTCGGCCGCATCCTGGCGGAGTCGACCAACGTCCTCGTGATGCAGGTCGAGACGGTGGACAAGCAGAAGAACCTGATCGTCTACCGCAAGATCCGCGACCTCAAGGGCACGCACCCGGGCGAGCAGATCAAGCACGACATCGGCCAGCGCGGCTTCGCGCCGCGCGAGTGGCAGAACGTCATGGCCTGGGCCGAGGTCGGCAAGACGGCCGTCTTCTTCCACCAGGGCGGCGTGGGAGAGGTGTGCATTGATAACTATTGGTATCAGATGTACGCCGGCGACTGGTGGGCGATGAGCCACGCCGAGCCGTTCTTCATGCGCTCCGCGCGTGGACCCGGATGCCGGCGGCATCGCGGTCGCCGACCTCGACGGCGACGGCAAGCCCGACTTCTGCCTCTTCGGCCCCAGCAAGGTGGTCCTGCTTCAGAACAGCGGCGGCTCGTTCACCGAGCTGACGCTTGGTCCCGACGCCGCCGGCGCCCGCGCCGCCGCCTGGGCCGACTGTAACGGCGACGGCCGGCCGGATCTCCTGCTGGCCACGCCCGCGGGCCCGAAGCTTTACCTCAACGAAGGCGACGGCAAGTTCAAAGACGCGAGCGACACGCTGCCGCGCCTGACCTACTACGATCTGACAGCCGCCGCCTGGATCGATTACGACGGCGACAAGCGGCCGGACATTCTGCTGGCCGACGGGTTCCGCGGGCTCCACCTGTATCGCAACAAGGGCGGCCCGGGGATTCCGACGTCCGAGCCCAAGCCCGCGCCCGCGCCCGCGCCTGCCGCGCCGGCGCCCGCGGCGCCGGC
>JAPLML010000248.1 GCA_026387055.1 Planctomycetota bacterium
AGAGTTCGGCCTGAAGGGCATGCGCCAGCATGGCCGCATCAATCTGGTGGGCGCGCGACAGCCTGCTCTTCGGGATGTGCGCGATACGCCCGAGGTACGTGCGGCAGAACGCGGCCTGGCGCTCCAGCGCCTCGCGGCCGACCTCGTCCAGCCGGTCGTCAAAGCGGTGGTCCCCCAGCCAGGTTGCTGAGACCGGAGAGAGTGCGGCGATCTCGTCAATGTAGCGGCTGCCCAGTTGCTCAAACGCTGCGTTCATCCTCGCCTTCCTCCGCGAGATTGGGCGCCTTGAAATGGACCGCGCAGGCGTCGCCAGACAACACCGGCATCGCGGGCCGCCGCGTGGTGCCGCCGCATTTCCCTTCAGACTACTTCACCTCGGCCCACACCACGCGTTTCTCGCCGCTCGAAATCCAGATGCAGCCCTTCACCGCAACGTCGCGGCCTTTCAACTCGGCGTTGGTTGCACCGGCCACGGTCTGCGGCATGACCTTGACGGCGGCGCCGTCGGACGACACGGTGTACGCGTCCTTTTCGACGGCGGTGACCTTGCCCTTGAACTCCACCAGCGTCCCTTCCGCCTGGTCCGCCAGCTTCGGGAGCGCGAACGCGTGGTAGCCGGTCATCGGTGAGACGCTGACCGCTTCCACGCTGGAGTAAGGCGTCTCGTTCTGCTGGGGCGACTTGTCCCGGATCTTGAACTCGTAGCGGTACTGGCCGTCCGGCAGAGGCGGCGTCTGGTAGAAAGGACTGGCGATCCATCCGCTGTCGGGTCCGTTGCCGCCGACGCAGTGGAAGAAGTACTCGACCGGCTCCGGCTCGATCTTCGGGCAGCCATTCTCGCCCGTGACGGACATGGCCCTCATCGCCACGGCGTTCGAGACGGTGGCATAGGGCAGGCTCTGCCACTCGCCGACCGGGTAGCGGGCCGGCGGCGTATCGTCTCGCGCCGCGGCGGACTTGGCGGCCGACGCCTTGCCCGTGTTCCCCCAGCCGTCCCTCACCTGGACGGTGTAGGAGGACGTCGCCCCCTCCGCGAGGCCCGTGTCCGTCCACGCCGGGCTGGACTGCCAGCCGCTGGTCTTGCCGTCGTGGCGGGTGAACTTGTACTCCACCAGGGCGCAGGCGTCCTTCGCCTTCTTCGCGGTCATTCGGACGGCGGTGGCGCTCGCGCCCACGGGGCCGACCTCGAACTCGGCCGGCTCGGGCGCGGCGGCGTCCTTCGGAACCGTCGCCTTCGCGGGCGCGGACGCGGGCGTTTCGTTGCCGTGCTTGTCCCGCATCTTGAACGTATAGGCATAGGTCTTGCCCGGCTCGAGCCGGCAGTCGGTCCAGCGATTGCTGGAGATCCAGCCGCTGTCGTGGCCCCCGCCGCTCGCGCACGTGAAGGAGTACTCGACCCACTTCGACTCGTCGGCGCCCTTGGGCGCGGACATCGCGACCGCCGTGTCGCCCGCCACGGTGGGGTTCATGAGGAACCCGGGCGTCGCGGCCTTGGGCGGCGCGGCGTCCCGCGGTTCGGCCGCCGCGGCGGCGCTCCGGTTCTGCATCTGCCCGGCCAGGGCCGCGATCGCCGCGGCCTCCTGGGGCTGCACGTAGACGCGGAAGTCGGTGATCAGCCCCTTGAAGTACCGGCCTTTGTCGCCGCGGCCGAGGAAGGTGCAATCGTTGCCGGCCAGCGTGTTCGGCGCGAGCACCCCGTCGGGGTCGAGCGTCATCGCTTCGCTGGTCGCGACCGCCTTGCCATCGACGTACAGCGTGCCGGTGTCGCCCTTCAGCGTGACGGCCACGTGGGTCCAGGTGCCGGCGGCAAGCGCCGACGGTCCGACGAGCGCCTGCTCTCCCTTCTTGCCGGTGGCGCTGATGGCGAACTTGACCTTGCCCGCCGCGGCGTCCTTGGGCGTCAGGTAGGCGTACTTGCTGCCGCCGTCGCCGAAGTGGAGGATCCGCTGGTCGGCCGCGCCCCCCGCCCAGTTGACCCAGACGGCCAGGGTCGTGTCGCCCAAGTCGGAGACGTCGCGCTTCAGCTCGACGTACTGGTCCTTGCCGTTCAGGTCCAGGGCTCCGCTGCACCCCTTGTCGTCGATGGCCACGGTCTTCGGGTTACCCATCAGGTAGCCGTGCATCACGCCGAAATGGTCGAGGGCGTAGATGGGGCTCGGGCGAGTGAACGGGTAGTGGCAGTACAGCGCGCCGGAATCGGGGCGTTCATCCGCGTACTTCTGGTCGGTCCCCCAGACCCAGCACATCAGGACCTGATGGTCAATGTTCGCGCCATTACAGCAGTCGCCGTCTTTGATCGCGTAGCCTTTGACGTCGGCGCCGCCGAAGTCGTGCGTATTGCCCTTGATGGTCGCGTTGCCGTGCAGCTCGCCCTTGTCGTGCAGCCAGGCCCGCTCCAGCGCCCGGCCGTTCTCGTAGACCTGCCACTTGCCCTGCACCGTCGCCCAGTCGCGGACCTTGCCGTTGTCGTAGACTTGAGCGTTGTCGCCGACCAGTCCATGTCCGCTGACGCGGGCGTTGTCCTTCACCTCGGCGTCGCCCATGACCACGGCGTAGTCCTCGACGCGCGCATTGCCCAGGACCTTGGCGCGGCCCAGGATCATGGCATTGGGGCCGACGTAGGCGGTGGGTTCCACCTTGGCCGTGTCGGCCACGAAACCGCCGCCGCTGGAGTGGGCCTTGCCCGAAACACCCGCGGGCCTGGCGGGCTTGGATTCGCAGGCGGTGGCCTTCGTGTTCACAAACGAAACCTCGTAGGCCTGCGGTTGGAGCGGAAGGTCGGTGATGAGCGGGCGCGAGAAACCCTCGAACGGCATGAAGTCGGGCGTGGCGGCCACCGCCAGGAAGAGCTGGTTCTCGTCCGCCGAGAGCGTGATCGAGTTCGTGCCGCCGTTCCACATCGTGCTGTAGCGCGAGTCGCCGTTGTCGCTGACGGCCACGAAGGTGGCCCGCCAGTCGGAGCGCCGGGTCGCGTCCCACAGGGGCTTGAAGTTGACGGTGACCGTGTAGCCGCCGCCCTTCTTCCCCTCCAGGGCGATGGGCACCACGTTGTAGCCGCCCTGCATCGGGGCGTGCGCGAAGGGGACGCGGAACCAGGCGGCGTCGGCGCTGCGCCGCACGAGCTCGGTGTAGGCCCGCCGGTACATCTCCGCCAGGGGATCCCTCGTGCGGGGGCTCTGTTTCTGGAAGTACGCCTGCCGCTCGTAGTCCCACATGACGTTGCGGGCCGCCATGCGGCCCAGGGCGTCCTTGACGGCGTTGTAGGAATCGGGCGAGCCGGAGGTGTCCAGGCGGGCCATGGCGTCGAACATGTACTCGGCCCCCTTCGCCTTGTTGCCCCGCGCCTCCGTCCAGACCTTGGCGACGAAGGCGTACCCGTACCGGGGATCCTCCTTGAAATATTCCCATATCTGCCACGAATCGTAGTAGTTCCGGCCGTGCGGGACCGAGAGGAACGGCTGCGTGCCCACGCCGCCTGGCCCCGGGTAGCTGTTCTCGAACTGGAGCTGGATCCAGTTGGCCGTGGCTTCGTGCCACATGCCGTCGTACGGGGTCTCGTTGAACCCGCCCGCGTTGATGATCACGGTGTGGCCGTATTCGTGCGGCGTGGCGCCCGAGGGCGGGTCGAATCTCAGGTAGCTCGGGGGCAGGGCGAACAGTGGAAAGCCCCATTCATCGCACGCGCCCCACGCGCCGCCGGCCCAGATGCCCGTGTTGTTCATCACGAGGTTGGCCCGGTAGAGCTTGTTATCTTGATACTTGGGGTTGCAGGTGTTGCCGGGGACGTGGAACCCCATCCCCTTGGGCGCCGGATCGTGGAGCCTGTGCCACAACTGTTCGAGCATCTGGAGGTTGCCCTGCACCAACGGCTCGGTCACCTTGGAGAAGTCGGCGTTCTCCTCTTTCTGCTTGCCGGCCCCCTTGCCCCAGAGGATTCGGAAATGTTCGGACCGCCGGACGTTGTAGTCCGGGTCGCTGCTCTTGAACTTCCGCTCGTTGTCCTGCCAGCCTTGAGGCGCCTCTTCGGCCAACGCGGGGAGAATCCCCACGCTCGCCAGCAGCGCTGCCAACACGTTGGCGCACACCCTGCTCTTGCTCATTGGCGATGCTCCCGTTTGCCGTTCGTGCCTCTTCCCGTCCTGCCCGGTTGGCCCCATCAACGGAACCCGACCTCCTGCTTCACTTCGCTGAACGCCGTCATGCCGAAGTCCAGGTCCTCCTTCGTGTGGGCCGCGGAGACCTGGACCCGAATACGCGCCGCCCCTTGGGGCACCACGGGGTAGAAGAACCCGATGACGTAGACCCCCTTCTCCAGAAGTCTCGCGGCCACCTTCTGCGCCAGGACCGCCTCGCCCAGCATGATCGGAACGATCGGATGCTCGCCCGGCCGGATGTTGAACCCGCGGGCCGTCATGCCCGCACGAAAATAGCGCGCGTTTTCCATCAGGCGGTCGCGCCGTTCAGTGGACCGCGACACCAGCTCGATCGCCTTGATGGACGCCGCGGCGATCATGGGCGCCAGGGTGTTCGAGAACAGGTACGGCCGCGACCGCTGCCGCAGCAGTTCGATGATCTCCCGGCGGCCGCTGGTGTAGCCGCCGCTGGCGCCGCCAAGCGCCTTCCCCAGGGTGCCGGTGATGATGTCCACGCGGCCCATCACGCCCCGGTGCTCATGCGTGCCGCGGCCCGTGCGGCCGAGGAACCCCACCGCGTGCGAGTCGTCGATCATCACCAGGGCCTCGTAACGCTCGGCCAGCCGGCAGATGCCTTCCAGGTCGGCAATGTCGCCGTCCATCGAGAACACGCCGTCGGTGGCCACCAGGCGGAACCGCGCGCCGGCCGACGCCTTCAGCTGGGCCTCCAGGTCCGCCATGTCGGCGTGCTTGAACCGGAACCGCCGGGCCTTCGAGAGGCGGATGCCATCGATGATGCTGGCATGGTTGAGCTCATCGCTCAGGACGGCATCCTCGGCGCCGAGCAACGTCTCGAACAGCCCCCCGTTGGCGTCGAAGCACGAACTATAGAGGATCGTGTCTTCGGTGCCCAGGAATTCGGTCATCGCCTTCTCCAGGTCCTTGTGGATCGCCTGTGTGCCGCAGATGAACCGGACCGAAGACAGACCGTAGCCCCACCGGTCCAGCGCGGCCTGCGCCGCCTGCACCACCTCCGGGTCGGAAGCCAGCCCCAGGTAGTTGTTCGCGCACAGGTTGAGGACCTCGCGCCCGCCCACGGTGATGCGGGCGCCCTGCGGACCGGCGAGGGTCCGCTCGTCCTTGTACAGGCCCGCCTGGCGGAGGTCGGCGATCTGACGCTCCAGCCCCTCTTTCATCCTGCCCAGCATGGCTCCTCCTCATTCCACCCAGTTCAAGACGGCCTTTCCGGAGCGCCCCGAACGCACGACGTCAAACGCCTTCTGGAAATCGGTGTAGTGGAAACGATGCGTGATGATGGGCGTGATGTCCAGCCCGCTCTGGATCATCACCGTCATCTTGTACCAGGTCTCGTACATCTCGCGGCCGTAGATGCCCTTGATCGTCAGGCTGTTGAAGACCACGAGATTCCAGTCGATCTCGGTGTGCGGCTCGGGGATGCCCAGCAGGGCCACCTTGCCGCCGTGGCACACGTTGGCCAGCATGTCGCGCAGCGCCGCCCCGCTGCCGGACATCTCCATCCCTACATCAAAGCCCTCCTTCATGCCCAGCCGCTTCTGGACCTCCTGAAGGTCGCCGTTCTCGGCCATGTTCACCACGACCGTCGCGCCCATCTTCCGGGCCAGGTTCAGCCGATAGGGGTTCTTGTCGGTCACCACGACGTACCGGGCCCCCGCGTGCCGGGCGATGGCCGCCGCCATGAGGCCGATCGGCCCCGCCCCGGTAATCAGCACGTCCTCGCCCAGCACGTCGAATGAGAGGGCCGTGTGCGTGGCGTTGCCCAACGGGTCGAAGCAGGCGAGCACGTCCGTGGCGATCGCCGGGTCGCAGTACCAGACGTTCGTCATGGGAATGCAGAGATACTCCGCGAACGCCCCGTCGCGGTTGACGCCCACGCCGCTCGTGTTCGGGCACAGATGCCGCCGGCCGGCCAGGCAGTTGCGGCAGCGGCCGCACACGAGGTGCCCCTCGCCGCTCACCATGTCGCCGGCCTTGAAGTCCGTGACGTTCTCGCCCACGCGCTCCACCACGCCCACGAACTCGTGGCCGATCGTCATGGGCACGGGGATCGTCTTTCGCGCCCAATCGTCCCAGTTGTAGATGTGGACATCCGTCCCGCAGATCGCCGTCTTGTGGATCCGGATGAGCACGTCGTTGAGGCCCACCGGCGGAACCGGCACCTCGGCCAGCCACAGGCCGGGCCCCGCTTCACGCTTGACCAGGGCCTTCATCTTTTCCACCGGAGGCTCCTTTGAGGGCGGGCCGGCAGAGACCCCCCACCTCGTGTTCGAGCGACGGCTGCCAACGACGCCCGGCGAGGCAGTTGCGGCAGCGGCCGCACACGAGGTGCCCCTCGCCGCTGACGATGTCGCCGGCCTTGAAATCGGTGACGTTCTCCCCCACCCGCTCGACCACGCCCACGAACTCGTGGCCGATGGTCATCGGCACGGGGATCGTCTTCTTCGACCACTC
>JAPLML010000595.1 GCA_026387055.1 Planctomycetota bacterium
GTGGCGCTGATCTTCTGGGCGATGATGCCGGCCTTGCCGATGCCGCTGGTGACGACGTTCCCGCGGCAGCGGTAGAACATGCGGGCGACCTTGGCGAACTCCTCGGTGACGCGGCCGGCGAGTTGCCGCAGCGCGTCGGCCTCGACTGCCAGCACGTGCCGGGCGTAGGCCAAGTCGGGGGCACTGGGGCGGCTGGTTCTGCGTTGGGCCATGCTTTCCTCTGCAATAAAACTGCCGGACGACCAGTTTAATGCAGGCGGGGGGCCCCTGCAAGGGCTAGTTGCGCCCCGGGCGAATTGTGCTTGCGGCCGGGGCGTCTAAATCGTATAGAATAATAGCCCAGGAGCCATTTCGCGAAGGAGACCGACCCATGCCGCACAGGCCGATAGCGGGTTGTGCGTTGGTGCTTGTTGCCGGCCTGTTCCTTGTCTTGGGCCCCGCTTCGCCGGCGCGGGGCGAGGAGGCCCAGCCGGCGGCCACCCCCGAATCGCACCAGGCCAAGGGCGACGTGAAGTACGGGGACAGCTGGGTTTCCATCGACACGCTGTTCAAGAATTACCTGACGTCCCGGACCGAGCTCCAGGGCCTCAACAGCACGGTCGATGCCGCCCGCGCGAAACTCATGGAGCTTCAGCGGCGATTGAGCCAGATGAAGGGCGACGCCGCGGCGGCGGAGCGGCCCACCCGCGCTGAATTCGCCAAGGCCAGGAACAAGCAACGCGACTACAAGAGGGCCCTGGACGCCAAGCCACCCCAGAAGCCCGTCCTTCAGCAATTGCCGCCGCAGCCCAGGCAGCCGGCAACTCGCTCTCGCTCCTCCAGAAGCAGCCGGTACGGCTCGGGCGGCAGCGACTACTACGACGGCGCCGACCAGCAGTACGAGGACACGATGAGGGCGTGGGAAGCCAGGGCCGATGCCATCAAGCGCCAGAACGACGCGGCCATGCAGAAGTACAAGCAGGAGATGGACGAGTACAAGAAGAACCTGACCGAGGCCCAGAAGGCGCTTCCCAAGATCGAGGCCACGATCAAGGACTGCGAGGCCAAACTCGACGAGTCAGCCAAGGCACTCGACACCAAGCAGGCCCCCCTTCTCGAAGACGTCAAGAAGGCCAACGAGGAGGTCCTGGGCATCCAGGTACAAGTTACCGCTGTTGGGACACGTGTCAAGAACATGGTCGACGCCATCCGCGGCGCCCCCGAATCCGTGCGATATCAGCACGGCCTCGTGGAATGGGAGGGGCTTTTCTACACGAAGGGCGAACTCGAGAAGCTCTACACCGACACGCAGGCCGAGATCGACCGCGTCCGCGAGAAGCTGAAGGAGGAATCCGCGAAGTCCAGCCAGCCCTTGCCGCCGGGATGGCGCCATCCGCAGCAGGATCGCATGGACGCGCTCAAGGCGCTCCTGGACAAGGTCAAGGACGCGGGGGGAACCACCGCCAAGGCCGCGGCGTAGGCCGGTCGGGCGGATGACGTCGGGAAGTGCTGTAGGGGCACGGCATGCCGTGCCCCTGCTCTTGTGTGCCCTATGCCGCCCCGCCGGATCAGATCAGTTCGACCCAGTAGTCGCCGGTGTGATCGACCACGGCCGGCGCCAGGGCCTTCGGCTTCCGCGTGCCGTCGAGCGTGTAAGACGTCAGGCTGTGGCCCACGATGCCGAACGCGTGACCGTTGGTCGTCTCGACGCCTTTCACGGACACCGCGCCCAAGGTCCACGCAGCCACGTCCGTGTTGATAAAGCACTTCGCCTGCCCGGCCACGCCCTTGACGGTGAAACTCTTGATGGATGTCAACACGCCGAAGTCATCGATCGACCCCGGCAAGTCTGTGACCCGCGCGTTGACGCCCGCCAGGATCCGGCTGCGGCGGGCGCCGCCCACCGTCACCGCCCCGATCGGCCCGGCCGAACGGACGTCGCTGGCGCTCAGCCATCCGGCGACGGTCATCGTGCCCAGGTTCTGCCTGGCCGTGGTGCTCGTGAGCTGGAGGCCCCCATCGAAGTCGCCGGACGCGCCCCCTCGACCTGTGATGGCCAGGCTGCCCACCCACGGCGCCGTGATGCCTGAGGGCGATGGGCTCGGGTTGAGCCACTCGGCGACCGTGATTGACCTGATCGGCATGGCGGAATCAATGCTCAGGTCGGCCACTTGGTCGAACGTCATCGCCACGGGTGTCTTGGCGGCCTCGGATCCGCCAATCAGGATGCGGCACGGCCCGGGGATATCGTCCAGCGCGAGCTTCGCCAGCGTCCCGTTGACCACGAGGCAGTCCTTCAGATCGATCGTCGGGGCCGCGAGCGTGCCGAGGGGCGAGTAAGCGGCGATCGTCCCGACGACCGCGCCGGGGATCGTCCCCATGGCCGTCGTGATCGCCAGGCTGCTCGTGGCGGTCGTGCCCGCCAGAAAAATGGCGGCCGCCTCCAGGTTGTCGCCGGTGATGGTCAGGCCGGCGGCGCCGCTCGTCTGCTGCTGGTTGTCGCCCGCCAGCATCACCGTGGCCGTCCCGCCGGTGAGGGTGATCGTAACGACCGTGCCGTCGGCATCGGTGTAGACCAGCGCCCTGGGATGCCCCTTGCCGGTGATGTAGTATGGGAAGACGCCGATGTCGGCCGCCTCCCAGGCCGCGCTGAAGGCGGTGGAACCGCCGTTGGTCGACGCGTCGGCCATACTCCCGGCCAAGCCGCTCGTCTGGTCCCAGGCGCGGAACTGAATGGCGTCCGGGATCATGCCGGTGAAGCCGGTGTCGGGCACAAAGCGGAGCCGGTCACGCGGGCCCCTGTCGATGTCCACAAGAGCGGTCAGCAGAAGCGCCTGGACGTCGGAAGGCGCGCCGACCTCCGACCAGTTGTCGCCCCAATCGGTCGTGAACTGCCACCGACCGTGCGTGTTGTCCACGCCGATGATCGCCAGCCCCCTGGCAGCTCCAGGATCGAAGTCCGTGATCCCGCCGCCCCCGAGGCGTGCGATGATCGTCGATACGGCAGTGCCCGGACTGCTCGAGTCGGCCGGCGCCACCGGGTCCAATATCGGAGCGCCGCTGAGGTCCAAGACCGGGGCGCTGTTGAGGGCCTGGAACAGAGACACCGCCCTGCTGTGGAAGCCGGCCACGTATATCCACACGCCGTCGGGGCTGACAACGGCCGAGGCGGCGCCGGCGAGCCCGGCAACCCCGCGCACTGCCTCCATGAGAACCTGCTGGAAGGAGAGCCGGCCCGTGGCCGGATCGCGCCGGAAGTCCACCAACGCGTTGTCCCCCTCAGCCGTCACATAGACATGGGTGCCATCCGGGCTGACGCTTACCGACGAAACGCCGGTCAAGCCGTCGAGGCCCCCCTGGCCGTCCCGGAGGACCTGGACGAACGTCAGGCCGCCCTTCGCGACATCCCGCTGGAAGACGGCCACAGTGCCTGTGCCGGTCTCGGCCGCGCTCCCGACAGCAACCATGTTCCCCACGGCATAGAGATACCGGCTGTCAGGACTGATCGCCAGCGACGTCACGCCGGCGATGCCGTCGATCCCGACACGGAGGTTCTTGACTCTATCGAGATACTTTAGTGCGCCGGTCTTAAGATCGCGGGCGAAGAAGGACACCTCGTCCTCCTCCGCCGCGGCCGCATAAACGAACCTGCCGTCGGGGCTGACGACCACGTCCTCGACTCCGTTCAGCCCGTCGACCCCGTCCACGTTGTCCCTGAACACCTGGAGGAACGCCAGGCCCCCGGTCGTGGGGTTCCGGCTGAAGACCGCCAGCGCCTCGTGAAGGTGCCCCGCGACGCAAACGTTCCTGCCGTCGGGACTCACGCTCAAGGCCGTAGCGCCGTCGAGGCCCGTCACCCCGCCGATGCCCTCCCGGAGAACTTGAAGGAAGGTGAGCTTCTCGGTGGCCGCATCCCACCGGAAGACCGTCAGGGCGCTGCCCTCGTAAGCGGTGGCGTAGACGTGCCGGCCGTCCGGGCTGACGGCCACCGCAGAGATATCGAACAGTCCCTCAACACCGTTCTGGCCGTCCTGCTGCGTCGTCCCAAGGAGCGTCAGGTCCCCCGTCCCTGGGTTCCTCCGGTAAGCCACCAGCGAATTCGTGGTGCTCGATGCCATGTAAAGATGCTGACCGTCGGGGCTTAGGGCCACGTCCACAACGCCACCCACACCGTTCCTGAAGTTCGCCCGGTAAACGAGGTGGGGGTCGGTCACGGTGATCTCGGCGGTTTCCAGGCGGGTGCTGAAGGCCGTTGAGCCGCCGACCGCGGACGTGTCGGCCGTGTCGCCGCTGACGCCGGCGCTCTGGTCCCAGGCGCGGAACGTGAGCCCTTCGGCGACGCGGCCGGTGAACCCGGCCAGCGGCACGAAGCGGACCCTCGTGATGTAGTCGGCCGCCAGAAGCCGCGCCGCCGTAGCGGAGGGAGTGGCGAAGCTGAGCCAGGTGCTGCCGTCGAGGGTGTACTGCCACGTGCCGCAGAGGCCGTCGACGGCGGTCACCGCTATGCCCTCGGGGTCCGTGAGATCGGGGTCGGTGATCCGGTCCAGCCCCGCGCTGGCGATAATCTCGGAAACCAGAGTGCCGGCGTTGGTGTCATCATCATTCGTGACTGACGCGAGGGCCATCGCGCCGCTCGGGTCCAGCGCGGGCGCCCGGTTGGGCGCTGCCAGGATCGCCAGCGCGTTGTCGGCGGCACCGGCGACGTAAAGGTGCATGCCGTCGGGCGTGGCGGCCACGGCACGGGCGCCGGCCAGGCCGTCGGTCTGTCCGACGCCGTCGACAAGCTCCTGCTTGGCGGCCAGAGTGCCCGTCGCGGCGTCGCGCGCAAAGAGCGTGACGGCGTTGCTGAGGGCCCCGGTGGCGTAGAGGTGCGTGCCGTCGGGGCTCAGGGTCAGCGCCGAGGCGCCCCACAGGCCATTGATCCCGACGTCGCCGTTCTTGAGCACCTGCTGCCAGGTCAGCTTCCCTGTTGCCGCATCCCAGGCGAAGGCGGCCACAGCGTTGTCGAGGCCACCTGCGGTCGTATAGACATGCTTTCCGTCCGGGCTGACAGCGACCGCCGAGATGCCGTTGAGCCCATCGACCCCGGGATCGCTGTCCCTCACCACCTGGAGCGGCGCGAGCCTGCCGCCGGCGGCGCGGCCGAAGACCGCCAGGGCGTTCTCCCCGGTTCCAGCGGCGTAAGCGCGCTTGCCGTCGAGGCTGACGATCACCGAAGACACGCCCTCCAGACCGTCGGTGCTCCCGATGCCATCGGTGAGCTTCTGAACGAAGGACAGCGCGCCTGTCGTTGCGCTGCGGTTGAAGACCACCAGCGAGTTATCGTTGCTGCCGGCGGCATAGACCTGCTTGCCATCGGGGCTGAGTGCCACCGATGCCACGCCCGCCAAGCCATCGACCCGGCCCACGCCGTCTTCGAACACCTGCTGGAAGGCCAGCAAGCCCGTCGCGCGGTCGCGGGAGAACACCGCGACGGCATTGTCGGCGTATCCGGCCGCATAGACGTTCCTGCCGTCGGGGCTGACCGCCACGCTACGGGCGCCGGCCAGGCCGTCAACCTCATTCTCGTTGTCCCTGAGCACCTGAAGGAAGGTCAGCCTGCCTTCGCGGACATCGCGCCGGAACACCGCGATCGCGTTGTCATCCCGCCCGGCCGCATAGACGTGCAGGCCGTCGGGACTGATGGCCACCGAGTCGGCATACGCGAGGCCGTCGACGCCGGCGAAGCCATCCATCATCATGTCGACAAAACCGATCTCGTCGCCGCCCAGGAGGAGCCTCTGCTCCAGACCCTCCGAGACCAGCCCGAGGCGCCATGCACCTGTGCGCTGGCTCATCTTATTCCCCTTTTCCCTGCACGGACTCCGGGCCCGCTCTGGCTGGTCCAGGCGCTCGGAGGAGCCACCCCGCCCCCGCGTGCACCCCCCAAGGTGTAACATAACACAGATTCACCAAAAGGCAAGCGACGCGGGGCTCACCAGTAAATGTACCGCTGGAAGGCGTTGAGCTCGCGGAGGGAAAGCCTGTCGAGGTCGGGGATGAGGTAGCGGTTCTCGTCGACGTCGATGAGGACCTTGCCGCGGCGGCCGTAGTCGAACGCCCGGTCGTGGCGCCACGGCATCAGGAAGTCGATAGGCCCCTTGTCGGTGTCGACCTGCATGTGGATAAACCCATACTTCCATCCCACGTCGCGGATGAGGGTGATGACGTGGACGAAGTACCGCCGCGCGAGGGCCTGGCGCACCAGGGCGGCGTCGTCCTCCGGAAACTCGCTGAGGTTCCGGATGATGCCGATCTCCATCTCCTCGTCGGCCCCCGTATGCAGGAGCGAGATGTACTCGTCGGGGTGGGCCACCGGGAACGCGTAGGCCGCGTACACGCCGCCGTAGATCCGCTCGTTCTTCACGGTGACGTGCAGGGCCTCGTGCGTGCCGAGATGGATGCGGCACATGTCGGGCGTCAGGAACCGAAGCTGCGTCGGGCTGAGCTCGGTCAGGCTCTTCTTCTCGGGTTCGGTGCTCATCATCATTTCTTCAGGATCGTGAGGGCGTCGACGCTCGGCTCGCGCGACAGCTCCGTCTGGATCTTGACCAGCCGATGGTACAGGCCCCCCAGGGCCATGAGTTCCTCGTGGCTCCCCTGCTCGACGATCAGCCCCTTGTCGACCACGAGGACGCGGTCGGAGTTCTTGAGGGTGCTCAGGCGGTGGGCGATGGCGATGGTTGTGCGGCCGGCCGTCATGCGCGCCAGGGCTTCCTGGATGAGCTGCTCGCTCTCGGTGTCGATGTTGCTCGTGGCCTCGTCGAGGATGAGGATCTTGGGGTTGTAGAGGAGCGCCCGGGCGATGGAGATCCGCTGCTTCTCGCCGCCCGACAGGCCCGCCCCCTGCTCGCCGATGTACGTGTCGTACCCCAGCGAGTGACGCATGATGAACTTATGGGCATGCGAGGCCTTGGAGGCGCCGAGGACCTCTTCGGGCGTGGCGTCGCGCCGGCCGTAAGTGACGTTGGCGTAGATCGTGCCGCGGAAGAGGAACGGCTCCTGGAGCACCACGCCGACGGTTTTGCGGAGGTCGCCCATCTCCAGGTCCCGCACGTCGATGCCGTCGATCAGGACCCGCCCCTCGTCCACGTCGTAGAACCGGGCCAGGAGGTTGATAAGCGTGGTCTTGCCCGAGCCGCTCTTGCCCACGACGCCAATGTGCTCGCCCGGCTTGACCTCGAACGAGACGCCCTTGATGACCGGCTCGTGCCGGCTGTAGCCGAACGTCACGTTCTCGAAGCGGATGGAGCCCTGCGGCGAGGTGAGCGTCTTGGCGCTGTCGGCCTGGACGATCTGCGGCGAGGTGTCGAGGACCTCGAAGGTGCGCTGGGCCGCCGTCAGCAGGCGCGTCAGCCAGTCGGTCAGGGTGGTCATGTGCGCCAGCGGGCCGTAGAACATGCCCAGGTAGGCCATGAACGCCATCAGCCCGCCGAGTTTCAAGCCCTCGTGGTTCCCCAGCAAGGCATTGTTGATGACCTCCAGGCCGCCGACGTACCAGACGATGGGGCCGCCTAGGCTGAAGATCAAGCCCATCGCCGGGTTGAAGAGGCTCGTGGCATACTCGACCCGCCGGGCCGAGTCGCGGACGTACCGGTTCGACCGCCCGAACCGGTCTTCCTCGCGCTGCTCCTGGCCGAAGGCCTTCACGACCCGCACGCCCGAGAGGATCGAGCTGAGGCTGCTCCAGAGGCGGCTCCAGGCGTCCCACACGCGGAAGTACCGCGGGTAGACCCGGCGCCAGTAGAAGGTGCTCGCCAGGATCACCAGGGGCGCCGGCAGCAGCGTCCACAGGGCGAGCTTCCACGAGATGCTGAAGAGCATCACCCCGGTGATCACAACCACGAGGATCTGGGCCAGGTAACCGCCCGTGACGTTGCGGATGAGGTCGTTGAACGCCCCGGTGTCGTTGACCGCCCGGCTGGTGAGCTGGCCGACGCTGTGGCGGTCGTAGTAGTCGACGCTCAGCCGCATCAGCCGCGCCAGCACCGCCTCGCGCATGTCGGTCGTGATCTGCGTGCCGACGTAGCTGGAGAGCCGGCCGTTGACGCTGTCGCAGATGGCCCGCAGGATCAGGATGCCGATCAAGGCCACCACCAGGACCATAAGGTCGCGGGCGGCCCTGTCGGTGGTCAGCGTGCCCTTGACCGCCGGTTCGATGACATCGTCGATGAGGTGCTTCGTGAGCTGCGGCGGGATCATCAGCAGGCCGATGCTGGCCAGGAGGATGGCGAGCATCAGGATGCCCCACCCCGCATACGGCCCCATCAGGCGGATGATGCGCGAGAGGACGGCCCCGCGGTTGATGCATCGGCGACACAGGTCGCCCTTGAACTCCAGCGTCATCCCGCACTTGGGGCACTTGCGCGGGTTGTAGTCGTCCTCGCGGCTGACGGAGGGCTTGCGGTCGCCGATCCAGAGCTTGAGCTTGGAGCAGACCTTGTGGAAGAGGTCGGCCCGGGCGTTCGAGAACGCCAAGACCTCGACGTAGACGCCGTCGACGAGGACTTCCAGGAACCCGCCGCCCACGCCCTGCCGCGTGCGGACCTCTTTGACGGCCGTTCGGGAGAGGTTGATGCGGACGGCGTTCGGCCACCGCTCGCACGGGCGCGCAACGGTCACGAGGCGCTCGTCTTCGACCAGGAGGAAGACCTGGTCGTAGCCGCCTGCCAGGTTCAGGTCCGTCTCGGCGCTGAGCCAAGCTTGGCGGGGATCGACGCCTTCACCCCTCGCGAGGACCGCCAGGTCGTCCGGCACCGGGCGGTTCAACAGTTCAGAACGACTGTCAGCCACCTTCCGACATCCTTGTCACGGGGTCTTCCACGTGCCGCGGCCTGCTCGTCAAGCCGTGATTGACGTGAGCCTCTCTTCCCTCTGGGCCGCTGCCCGCGCGCTGGTTGTGCACGCCCGCTGTGCGGCCATCAGACATAAGGGTACCGTACGGCCGCGCGGAAGGCGAGGATTTTCGGCCTTGCGCGGGCCGGAAGACGCACGTGCTCGGCGGGTCAGGAGACCCGCCACGCCAACGGGTGCTGTCGTATCACGAGGTCCTTCGCCCGCAGCACTTCTTGTACTTCCTGCCGCTGCCGCAAGGACACGGCTCGTTCCGCCCGACCTTCCTGTCAGGAGAATCGGTCTCAGCCGCTTTAGACAGCAGCGGCGTCTGCGCGTTGGAAGGCGGCTCCGGCGAAGGTTCGGCGGCAAGCCCCAAGTCTTGAAGCATGGCTTGGCGCGGAACTCGAACGGACCCCGGCCCCATCGGCTCCGGTACCGTGCGGATCAGCATCGCCACCTTCTGGCGGCCGGCGGGCGTCGCGCAGGTCTGGCGCGGCGTCTGGCCACCAAGGACCGGCAAGGGCGTGTCGAGCCACTTCATGTACTGTTTGTCCATCAGCTTCTGGACGGCCGCCGACAGTTCCGGGGTCATCTCGACGGGCTTGGGCCTCGCGATCCGCTCGTCCATGGGACGGTCTTCGTCGGGCTCGTCCCAGCGGCGGGTCGTGACATTCTGGAAGACAACACCCGGCAGCTTCTCCAGCCACAGGCGCGCCGCGGCAAGCCGTTTCGCCGAGTTGACGGTCAGCACCAGTTCGTCCCCCACGAATTCGATCTTGCCGAGCGTCACCGTGTCGCCGGGCATCTTGTCGTCCGGTCCCGTCTCCCGGAACCAGACAAGCTCGCCCGCCTGCTCGTCGAGCGTGATGTCCCGGCGCTGAAGCATGGCCTGGCGGGCCCCCTGAAGGTCAGCCGCATGGAATGAAGCAGTATGCCATACCAGGTCATCTCCATCCGTATTACAGATACGCGGGCGCTTCCAATTCGCCTCCCAGTTCTCCTCCCAATCCCAGAGCCAACCGAACAGGTGGGCGTCGCGCCGAAGGCCGTCGGGCGTGAATTCCATCCCCCAGTCCTGGAGGAACTCCACGGCTTCCATCCCCATTCCCTCGCCCAGCGGCGGCCCCGCCAGTTCAAGGAAGTGGAATCGCCCGGCGGGGAAAGTGCGGGCGGCGACAAACATGCCATCGTCGACGTTCTCGGAGCACAACTGGTCGTGCACCGTCACGGCGCCTCCGAGCAACACATCCTCCAGCTCAATCGTTCCGGCTTTCGGATCGTGGCCGGCCACACGGTACAATGTGGGGTGGGCCTCGATTCGGGCTCTGACAAGCCGCGCCTCGGCCTCCGGAAGCCCCTTGGCCAACATCTCCTCGGCGCGCGTCCGGCTCTTTCGGGTCGGGCGGTAGTCCAGGATTCCCCAGGCCGCGTAGGCCATCAGGGCGAACGCATCTAAATTCTGAGCACTCGCAGAAGGTACGCTTCGTCCCAGCCGGCCTTGAGGCGTTTGCATTTGATGCCGACCTTTGTGATGTGTTCTTGCTTCAGCAACATCAGGGCGATGCGGCGGACGCGGGAG
>JAPLML010000214.1 GCA_026387055.1 Planctomycetota bacterium
TCATCTACTTCGGCGAGCGGATGGCCCACCCCATCGCCTTCGTCTCGCTCGTGGGCGAGGGCAAGAACTCCGACGACCTGCGGCAGTACTGCGTCGACGTCCTCCAGCCGCTCTTCAAGCGGATCTCGGGCGTCAGCCGCGTGGACGTCTACGGCGGCCGCCAGCGCGACGCCGTCGTGACCTTCGACCCGTACAAACTCGCCGCCCACCGCGTGACGCCGATGGAACTCGGGCAGCTCCTGGCCCTGGAGAACCGCAACACACCCGGCGGCCGCATCAACGAGGACAAGAACCGCTGGCCCGTCCGCACGGTCGGCGAGTTCCAGACCAACGAGGACATCGAGTCGGTCATCCTGAAGCGGCCCGGCGCGCCCGACGTCCGCCTGAAGGACCTCGTGAAGGCCGACGTCGACGGGTTCAAGGATGCCGATAACTACGTGCGCATCGACGGCGAAAGCGGCATCGTCCTCGCCGTGCAGAAGAAGACCGGCGAGAACGTCGTCGACATCATCCGGGGAGTCCACAAGACCGTCGACGAACTCAATAAGACCATCCTCGCGCGCCAGAAGATGCACTTGGCGGTCGAGTACGATGAGGCCACCTACATCGACGAGGCCATCGACCTGCTGAAGGATAACGTGTGGATCTCGGCGTTGCTCTCGGGCGCCATCCTCGTGTTCTTCCTGCGCAACGTCCGGACCATCCTGGCCATCTGCGTGGCCATCCCCATCAGTTTCGTCGGCACGTTCATCTTCATGTGGATGCTGGGCCGGACGCTGAACGTCATCAGCCTGGCGGGCCTGACGTTCGCCGTCGGCATGCTCGTCGACAACGCCATCGTGGTGATCGAGAACATTTATCGCCATAAGGAGATGGGCAAGACGCCCGGCCAGGCGGCCCTGGACGGCGCCAAGGAAGTGTGGCTGGCGGTCCTCGCCTCGACGCTGACCACGGTGGCGGTCTTCCTGCCCGTCTTCTTCATCAAGGAGGAGGCCGGGCAGCTCTTCCGCGACATCTCCCTGGCCATCGCCATCGCCGTGACGCTGTCGCTGGTCGTCTCGGTGACCGTGGTGCCGATGCTGGCGGCCCGGATTCTCCGGACGGGCAAGGGCTTCGAGGGGTCTGACGCGGGCGTGGGCGGATGGATCGGCAAGTACCTGCTCTTCGGCTGGCTCGGGTCGGGGTTCCGCCACAAGACCGTCACGCTCCTCGGGTGGGTCCTTCAGACGGTTCCCCGTCGCCTGGCGGCGGCCGGGCTGATCTTCATCGTGTTCGGCGGCGGCATGGTGGGCCTCGCGTACGTCACGCAGGCCACGTACCTGCCCCTTGGCAACCAGAACTTCGTTCTCGGCTACGTCCTGACGGAGGCCGGGTCGAGCGTGGATCACAACCTGGCGGTCGCCAAAGATATCGAGGCCCGCGTCCGGGCCTTGCCGCAGACCACGCGGTTCTTCGTCGTCACCCTCCCGGACGTGCTGTTCTTCGGCGCGAAGGCCGAGAACGGCGACAAGGCCCGCGAGATGGTCGCCGCCATCCAGACGACCCTCGGCACCCCGCCGCTCGCCTACATCCCCGCGCCCTACCGTCAGGCGTGGTGGAACAAGAACAAGCAGTACTACAAGGAGCCCATCCCGGGTATCCAGGTGCACGCCGAGCAGGTCAGCCTCTTCCAGCGGCGCGGCATGGCGGGCGGGCAGAGCGTCAGCGTGACCATCCGCGGCGACAACATCGACGAACTCTACCGCATCGCGGGCGTCATGAAACCGATGCTCGCCCAGACGCCGGGCGTGATGTTCATCCTTCCGAGCTACAAGCTGGGCAACTGGGAACTGAGGCCCGTGCTCGACCGCAAGCGGGCCGCCGACGTCGGCATGACCGCTTCCGACGTGGGGTTCCTGGCCGCCTCGCTCGTCAACGGCGTCAAGGTGGCGGACTTCCGGCAGCCGAACGGGCGCGAGATCGACCTGACGCTCCGGGCCGACCCGAAGTACCGCGACCACATCGAGCAGCTCGCCGACATCCCCGTCTGGACGCCCGCCGGTCGTACCGTCACCCTCGGCCAGATCGCGCCCCAGGAGCCGGCCTCAGGCTTCTCGGCCATCGAACACACCGAGCAGCAGCGCAGCGTGAAACTGGAATGTTACTTCAGCGGCGAGGCCCCGGTCGCGGCCATCGTCGACCACGTGCGTAACAACATCATCGCGCCCTTGGAGAAGGATGGGACGATTCCGCCCACCTACGTGGTGGACCTGCGCGGCACGGCGAAGGACCTCGCGCAGATCTGGAACGCCCTGAAGTGGAGTTTCGTCCTGGCCCTCGTGATCACGTACCTGCTGATGGCGGCCCTGTTCGAGAGTTTCACGCACCCGCTGGTCGTCATCCTGAGCGTGCCGATGGCCGTCGCCGGCGGCTATGCCATGCTCTGGGCCGTGGGGCTGTGGAACGGCCTGGTGCGCGGTCAGCCGCCGCCGATGCTCGACGTGGTGACCATGCTGGGCTTCGTCATCCTCGTCGGCATCATCGTGAACAACGCGATCTTGGTGGTGGCCCAGGCGATCAACTTCATGAAGAACGAGCGTCTGCCCCTCAACGAGGCGGTCATCGCCAGCGTCGACAGCCGTATCCGCCCCATCTTCATGAGCACGCTGACGAGCATCCTGGGCATGCTGCCGCTGGTGTTCCGGCCGGGGCCGGGCTCGGAACTGTACCAGGGCCTCGGCGCGGTCATCGTGGGCGGGCTGGCGGTTTCCACCGTTTTCACGTTGATTCTGACGCCCGTCCTGTTTACCTTTGGGATTGGGTTCGAGCAGCGCTGGCATCGGCTTCTGATCCGGCTCCGCGTGCTGGCGCCGGCGGAGGGTGGCGGCCAGGATGGATGACCGTAATGCAAGCGATGAAGACCTGATGCTTCGCTTGCAGACGCGGCGCGACGAGGAGGCCTTCGCGCTGCTGTTCGCGCGCTACCGCGTTCCCATCACCAGCTACCTGTACCGCCTCGTCGGCAACCGGAACGAGGCCGAGTCGCTCTCGCAGGAAGCCTTCCTGCGGATTCTGGAGAAGGCCGGTCACTACGACTACCCCAAGCGTTTCAGCACGTGGTTCTACACCATCTCGCGGAACCTCGCGACGGACTTCCTGAAAAAAAAGCGCGCCGTGGTGCCCGACGATTTTCACACACTCTCGGAATCGGTCCTCGGCCCGGCCCAGCCGGAGGCCGAGGAGCAAACGTCCTGGCGCGAGGACCTCGACCAACTGGCCGTCACCCTCCAGGACCTGCCCGTGCCGTATCGCGAGGTCGTTGTGCTGCGGGCACTCCAGGAGCTTTCGTACCGGGAGATCGCCGCGATCGTCGGGTGCCCGGAGTCCACGGCCCGCAGCCGCATGGATTACGGCCTGGAGTTTCTGCGGAAACGATACCGCCGGCGAGAGGGAGGAAAATCCGCGCCTCCTGACAACGGAACGCCGCCTGAGTCGTATAAGTAGGGGAGCCCGTGAGATGGGCCGGCGGGTTTAAGGGGCACATCCGTATGGGAAACCATGCCCGATCGCATCGGGGCGTGGGTCCGGGATCATGGGGTGTGGTGAGGGGGATGACTCTGTATGGCTTGTCCTACAGCACATGAGTGGTATGAGTTGGAGCGCGGCGCCGTGCCGCGCGAGGACGCCGAGGCCCTGCGCCGGCATCGGGCCGAGTGTGCCGAGTGCCGCGCTATCGCCGACGACGTCCGCGACGTGGCGGCCCTCCTGGAGAAGCTCGCCGGGCCGACGCGGGCCGACCTCTCGGCTGAGGCGGTCGAATCGGTCCTGCGCCGGGCCAAGGTCCACGGCCTCCTCGGCCGGCCGCTGAAGGTCCCGGGCATCAAGGTCTGCATTACCGAAACGATCTATCCGCGCGGGGCGCTCGAGCGTCTCGTGCGGTCCGCCCACGGCATCGCAACGGCCGACGCGCTTCGTATGCTGGCGCCCGTTGCGCGGGCGGCGGCCACCGAGGAGCTCGCCCGGGCCCAGTCCGACGCCGACCAGGTGGCCGACCTCCTGCTGGTGGCTTACATCTGCCAGAGTCCGCGCGAAGACCGCCAGGCGAAGGACGTCGACTTCCTGCTCGGGATTATCTGGGACCGCCGGAAGCAGCGGCCCGAGGCGACGGCCGCGGGCCCGTTTTCGTGGCCGACGCTGGTGGCGACGGCGCAGGCGGCGCCGGCGGCCGATGCGCTCGCCGAAGCCAAGGCCCGCCTCCTTGACGGCGACTACAAGGCCGCCCTGGCCGCGCTTCCCGACGACGCCTCCACCATGCCCCTCAGGGTGTGGTGCTTGGAGCTTGTGGGTCGGACGATCGAGGCCAAGCAGGTGGTGGCCAGGAGTCAGGCGCAGAGCGACCTCGGACACGTTGTCAGGGCGGACCTGGCCCTCGCCGCCCAGGACGTGGGCGAGGCGATGCGCCAGTACGAGATGCTGGCCGCCCGGAAGGACCGTTACTGGTTTGCGGCCGGGTACCTTTCCCGGTACGAGCTTCGCGATGCGCGGCTGGCGGGGGACCGCTTTGCCAAGGTCCACGACAAGGCGCTCGCCGATTACGTGGCGCAGGCGTTCCAGGTGGAACTCTCGATGGTCCAGGTGCCGGAGCCGCCGCCCTTGTTCTCCGAGGACTGGGACGGCTCGGCCCTTGGCGTGCCGACCGACATGGCACTCGTGCGGACGCACGGCGGCGAGTTCCGCGTGGTCGAGGCGCCGGGCGGAAAGGCGCTCTGCCAGGAAGAGATCAAGACGCGCGGGGCGGAGTTCCTGGTCGGCGAGCCCGACTGGGCCGACTATACGCTCCGCTTCGACGTCAAGATGCTCGAAACGAGGGGCGACTACGCCATCGGCGCGTCGGCCTACCGGCGGCCGGGGCACACCGGCTACGTGCTCGAGCTCTCCCCCGCCGGCCTGAGGATCCTCAAGCAGTTCGCCGCCACGGTCGAGCGGTCCCGCACGCTGGCCAAGCCCGGAACACCGGCGCCGTCGCAGCTCATGATCCTTCAGCCGGCCCAGGCCCAGGCGCGTCTTGGCGAATCGCCCGTCCTCAACTGGTGGTACACGCTGAAGATTCGCGTGCAGCGCGTGGGCGACGGCGTCAACGTCGCCGGCAAGGTCTGGCGCAGCGATCTCAAGGAGCCGCTCGACTGGCAGGTGGTCTGGACCGACGCGGGCCAGGCGGGAAGCGGGCCGTTCGTCGGTGGCGCCACCGGCGTCCAGGTCAGCGGCGCCAAGGTCCTGATCGACAATGTGGTCGTTACCCAAAACGAGACGGCAAGGGATACTGTCGCGGCCATGCCGTAACGGCTGGCCTCGGGGGGGATCGAGGGGTTCGCCGGCCCGGGGACGTGCAAGACCGGGCCGGCGACTTTTTTGTCTCGCGCCGCAGCGCGCGAATCCCGGAGCCAGTCGCCGGTGTGGCACGGCCGGCTTGTACATGTTTCGCGTACGCTGGCAGGTGTGGCACGGCCGGCTTGTCCGGCCGTGGGGAATGTGGCCGGCGCTCTGCCAAGGCCGGACAAGTCCGCCGAAGGCGAGATTCGCCGTGGCGAACCGGCCGTGCCGCAGTCGCCTCTCTCTCAGATTTCACAGCCACGGATTCGCACTCGCTTCGTGCCCGATCGTCGTCTCGGGCCCGTGGCCGGGGTAAACCACCGTCTCCGGCGGCAGTGTGAGCAGGCGCTGGCGGATCGAGGCCAGGAGGGTCTCGTGACTCGCGCCGGGGAAATCCGTCCGCCCGATGCCCTCCGCAAACAGGGCGTCGCCCGTGAAGACCACGGGGTCGCCGTTCGGCCCGGAGGCCGCGTACAGGCTGATGCCGCCGCGCGTGTGGCCGGGGGTGGCCAGCACCTCGAACGTGGCCGGGCCCAACTCGATCTTGTCGCCGTCGACAAGCAGGCGGTCGGCCTTCGGGCTCTTGATCCACGCGCCCATGAGCAGTGAGAGGTTGCGCATCGGGCTGGTGAGCATCGGCCCGTCCTCTTGCCCGATGGCGATCCGGAGGTCGGGCCACGCCGCCTTGAGCGCCGCATTGGCGACGATGTGGTCCGCGTGCCCGTGGGTGTTGACGAGGAGCTTCGGCGCGAGGCCGCGCCCCCGGCAGAACTCGACGACCTGCTCCGACCCTTCCGGCGCATCGACCGCCATCGCCTCGCCGCCCTCGACGACCACGTAGGCCGAGACCTGGAACGATCCGAGAACGAAGGTGTGGATTTCCATTCGGTTATGCCCAATCCTGCATGTAATCCCCGTTTTCGGCGGCGCGCCGCGCTCAAGCCATCGCGCGGCGGGTCTCCTGACCCGCCGCGCCCAGAGCCGGGTGGCATGCAACGCCGTTAACCAAGTGCCATTGCATTGTGGTTTAGGCTCGCGTTTATCTGGGTTCTTTCGCACCGCGTCAGGCTGTGGAGTTTCGGAGGTCCGGGCGGATGATCGTTCTTCTTGCGGGGCCAGTACCGCGTGTGTTTCCGCCGGCGGCGTCGATAGTCGTCCCGCAGGGCTTGGCGGAGCATCTGCTGCAAGGGGGTCGCCCATGTCCGGTT
>JAPLML010000138.1 GCA_026387055.1 Planctomycetota bacterium
GGGTGCTCTGCACCCACCATCCGGAAGCGCAGACGCCGTGCCATCTTCCGGTGCGTGTGGAGCACCCCCCCCGCAGGCGATCCTCATCGACGCCGACGACTTCGAGCCCCTGCGGCCGTGGATGCAGGGGGCGATCCTGCGGCGCGCCATCGACCGCCTCGGCGGCGGACTCAAATACATGTCGATGCAGCGCACGCGCGAGGCCGTCGCCGCCCTGCTCGTCAAAACCGTCGCCGGCCCCGTCGACCTTCCCGGCAACCTCCTCGCCGAGCGCCGCCGCCGCACGATCCGCATCGGCAAAGGCAGTGCGGCGCGCGGAGTGCGGAGTGCGGAATAGGGGAAAAGGAAGGAAAAAGGGACCAAGTACCTTTTCGGCAATCGGCCGCCTTCTCGCGGAGAAACCGCAAAAGGTACCCTACGTTATCACAGCAGCGCCCTGAGCGCCTTCTGGAACGGCTCGCGGACCGACTTCAGCCACTTCTCGGCCACAGCGGCGCGCTTCACCACCATCTTGAGGCCCAGGTTGCCGGGACCGCCCTGGAGCTTCTTCGACTTGAGGTTCTTCACCGGGTCGCGGCTCGATAGCTCGTCCAGGTGCGTTCCGACGTATCGATACGCGTCGCGGAACGGCTTGCCTTGGAGGACGAGCTCGAGGGCGCGGTCGGTCGCGTAGATCTCCGGCAGGAACCCCTTGCGCAGGTTCGCCTCCACGACCTCCAGGCGCTCGACCGAGATCCGCATGACGCTCAAGGAGGCGGCCGTCGCGTCGACGCCGCGCATGAACGGCCCCTTGGTCTCCTGGAAGTCGCGATTGTAGCCGCTCGGCAGGGCACGCAGAATCCCCGCCACCGCCTGCTCGTGGCCGAGGACCGCCGCCGCCTTGGCCCGCACGAGTTCCAGGCCGCAGGGGTTCCGCTTCTGCGGCATCATCGACGAGCCGGTGCACAACTCCTTCGGCAGGCGGAAGTAGCCGAACTCGGGCATCGAGCCGACGATGAGGTCGGTCGCCACGCGCGCCAGGTCGATCATGATCTGCGTGCAGGCCGAGAGGGTCGCGAGCTCCGCCTTCCCGCGCGAGTTGGCGCAGTAGAGCACGTTGTTCTGCACCTTCGCGAAACCCAGGAGCCGCGCGACCATCGCCCGGTCCAGGGGCAGCGCCGACCCGTAGGCAGCGCCCGACCCCAGGGGCGACTGGTCGGTGAGCGTGTGGGCGGCCTTGACGAGCTCCAGGTCGTCGAGCATCGCCTCGGCCCACGCCCCGGCCCACAGGCCCAGGCTCGACGGCATCGCGATCTGCATGTGCGTGCGACCGGGCATCGGCACCAGTTCGTGGGCCTTCGCGAAGGCCGCCAAGGCCCGCGCCATGGCAATCACCCGCTCCGAGATCGCGTGCAGCCGCTCCTTGCCGTAGAGGCGCAGGTCCAGCAGCACCTGGTCATTGCGGCTGCGGCCGGTGTGGAGCTTCTTGCCGAGGTCGCCGAGCTTCTTCGTGAGGCACTCCTCGACGGCCGTGTGCACGTCCTCCTGGTCGGGGCGGATGGCGAACTTGCCCGCCTCGAAGCCGGCGAGCACCTGCCGCAGGCCCCCGAGCAGCCGGTCGCGCTCCCTGGCTGTCAGCACCCCGATCTTCGCGAGCATCGCGGCGTGCGCCGCCGATCCCAGCACGTCGGCCCGCACGAGGTCGCGGTCGAGCAGGTAGTCCTCGCCGACGGTGAACCGCTCGATCTCGGGGTCGATGGAGTAGCCCTTGTCCCAAAGCTTAGCCATATTTGTTGCCTCTTTCAGATTGCACCTACTACACAGCCCTCGTCCCAACAAGGCCGAAAACAGACACTCTGTCCTCCCACCGCCTGCGTTACGAAAGGAACAAGATCAACAGAAACCGAAACGCATGAGTTGCAGGGTCGGGCTAGAAGAGAGTGGCGTTGGCGGCATGGCTCGCGAGAGCCGGCAGTTCTGAACGTAGCGTTCTTGCCACTCTAGCGTGTAACTCGGCCGGACCAGCCGCCACAAACCGCTCCCAGTCTCGCTCGTCGGCCAGACACACCTCCTTCTTGAGATTCACCAGGTAGACCACCACCCTCTTCTTCAGGAGAGCTAGGCGCCCTATGTCGGCAAGCGTGCCAAGGCTCTTGCCGTCCCAGACCATGAGGCCCGCCGTGGCCTCGGAAGCCATTTGCCTGTCTTTGGCGGAATAGTACCGGAAGTCCCTCCGGCTTCCCGCCGCGGATACCGCACGAACTGGCCAGTTCCCGACGTTATTGCGACAGTGCCCATTGGTGCAGAAGACCTCGACGCGCCTGTAGCCCCGGCTGTGCAGGATGGCCTGAATGGCCTTGTCCGCCCCGTCAGCGTCCCCCACCAATACGGGGTACTGCCTTTGCACAATGCGGTCGATTCGCCCGAGCACCGGCTCGTCCAGCACGGAGACGCGCCTAGACCCTCCCATGAACACGATGGTCATGACTTTCTCCGCGTACGCGTGATCGCCAGCACATACACGTCCGCTGCGCCGCCGATCCGAGCACGTCGGCCCGCACGTGGTCACGGTCCAGCATGTAGTCCTCGCCGACGGTAAACCGCTCGATCTCGGGGTCGATGGCGTAGCCCATGTGCCAGTGTTTGGCCATTGGGAGATCGTCTCCTTGTACAACCCAAGCCCAAGAACGGCGTACAGTATAGTGCGAGTCAGCTACGCGAACAAGGACCCACCAGCCACCCACGAAGCAAGCAAGGGAAGCACGGGCTTGATTGTGGTCCACATTTCAGTGTATCATGTTCCGGGAGTAGTGCTTTGCCTTATTCCTGCAAGTTTTGGAGAGCAACCTATGACAACGTCCCAACCGTTCGACCGAGACGATGCCGCAAGATGCCTTGCGCATGAGATTGGCATGCTTACTCTACTGCCGTGTCTGCACCGGCAACTCAGCCAAGGCAGTTTCCAGGCGTGGGCTGTTCTTGAGTCTTTCCTGGTGCATGTTCGTCTGCTGGACGACTTCTTCTTCAGCAAGAAACCTGAGCAGGATGATATCCAGGCCATCGGTCTCTCCTCCTCATGGAGCGCTCCACCGTGCACAAGCAGGTTATCATGCAAAGAGCGGGTGAGGATTAACAAACTGCTGGCCCACTTCACACAAGCCCGGATCCGAGAGGTGCAACAGGGCCAGGCAAGCTGGGACATGCATTCCCTGCGCCAGCAAGTCCTTCCCGTGGCCTATGACTTCTGCACCAAGGATCCTTGTTTGCAGCCAGTCATTGACAAGCAACTTCAGGCGAAGTTCAATCTGTCACTTGCTGATATTGACACATTCATCAAAACCAAGAACCATTCACAAATAGAGCAACTGGCAAAGGCAGTCTTCCGACCAACCCCTATTCGCCCATCCGCAGGCACCGGTCCATATGCGACAAGAAGCCATGGCGCAACAGCATCCACATCCAGGCGCGTCGCCAAGGGTTATGGGACCGAGGGGGCTAAATAACGCGTGCGCGGCCGACTGCGCCCCCCACACACAATACCTTCAAACGCCTCGCGCGCCAATCACTTCGCGCCTCGCGCCTACTCGATGCCGCCGCGGCGGGCGAGGATCTCGAACGGCAGTCCGCGGATGACCGCCGCGTCCTTCGCCATCTTCTGCGAGAAGCCCTTCGACTTGATCGACCGGATCTCGGGCGAGAAGAGGCCGGTGGCGCTCTCGCGCTTCAGGATCTGGATATTCCCCTTGTACAGGCCCACGCGGTACGTGCCGCTCGTAAACCGCGACGCCGCGAGCACGAACGCGTCGAGCTCGGCCTTCAGCGGGTGGAACCACATGCCGTGGTACGTCAGGTACGCCCACTTGCGGTCGACGACGGCCTTGAACTCCAGCTCGTCCTTCGTCAGGCACCACTGCTCGAGGTCGTGGTGGAGCTTCAGGATGACGTGGGCGGCGGGGGCCTCGTAGATCTCGCGGCTCTTGAGGTCCATGATGCCGTCCTCGAACATATCGATATATCCGATGCCGTTGCGGCCGGCGACGCCGTTGAGGTCCATGATGAGCTTGTCGAGCGGCAGCTTCCGGCCGTTCAGCTTCACCGGGATGCCTTCCTCGAACGAGAGCGTCACTTCCTCGGTCTTGTCGGGGGCCTTCGGCGGCACGGTGAGCCACATCCAGATATCGTCGGGCAGTTCCTGGTCGAGGCCGATGGCGCCCGAGGCGATGGAGCGGCACCACAGGGTCTTGTCGTCGCCGCCGGCGATCTGCTCGTCAACCGGCACGCCCCACGCCTCGCACAGGATCCGCTCCTCGTCGCGCAGCATGTCGAAGTCGCGCACGGGCGCCCGCACCTTGCACTGCGGCGCGAAGATCTTGAACGTGTTGTGCATGCGGTACTGGTCGTTGCCCTTGCCGGTCGAGCCCTCCATGACGGCGTCGCAGCCCATCGCGACGGCCTTCTGGGCCACCGCCCGGGCCACGAGCTGGCGGGTCATCGAGGTCGAGACGGGGTATCCCTCGTAATCGGAGTTCGCGCGGATGGCCTTGGTCAGCCAGTTCTCGGTGAACTCCTTCTTGAGGTCGATGAGGATGGCCTTCATACCGAGCTTCCCGGCCTTGGCCTTCGAGACGTCGACCTCGTCCTTGCCTTGGCCGACGTCGATGGTGATGAGGACGATATCCTTGTCCTTCACCTTGTAGACCCGCCGCAGGAGCTCGATGCAGAGGCTTGAGTCCAGTCCGCCCGAGTAGGCCAACGCCACCCGCTTGACTTCCGGCACCGGTGTGCCGAATACCTTGGCCTCGATTTGCTGTAGATCCATCTTGCCGCCCTTTCCATTCCGTGGTTTTCAGCCAGATTGCCGTAATGCGCCGAAGCGGTGAATTCCTCCGCCCCGTCAAAATCGGCATCTTGTAGCTGGAAATGCCCCGTCTGTCAACGGGATTGTGTGCCCAATTCCTGTAAGGCCTTCTGGATTTCGGCGACGGCGGCGGTCTCGAACCTGACGGCCTGGGCCAGGATTTCGCGCTCTCGCTTGCGGACCTCGGGCGTCCAGTCTTCGATCTTCTTGCCGGTCCACGGGCCGAAGAAGGCGTCCTGGCGGCCGATGCAGGAGGCCAGGAGTTCCGCCTCCTGACGGTACTGGTCGGCCGCGCGCTTCAGGGCCGCCCGGGCGTCGCCGCCCAGTTCCTCGCCGGCGCGGGCGAGGAACCGCACGGCCGCCGCGCGGGCGTCGGCCCACTGGCTGAAGTTCCACCAGCCCAGGAAGAAGAGGCCCTCGCGCTCTTTCGGAGTGAGGCCCGCGGCCGGATCGTCGGCCAGGCCGATGTCCCGGGACCACTGCTCGAGGGCCGCCTTGCCGTAGAAGTACGGCCCCTTCTCGCCCGGCCCTTTGCCGCGCGACCCGTGCGCCGCGGCCATCTTCAGGCACTCGATGAGGGCCTGGCGCCGCGGCAGGGTCGGCTTGAACTCGCGCGGCACGAGGACCATCGGCCCGAGTTTCTCGATGGGCACAAGCGTGGTGCCATCCTGGGCGAAGTAGTCGCGCACGAGCCACGTCTTGCCGCCGTCCTGGTACCCGTAGATGACGCCCACGTTGAGGTTGGCGGGCGTGGGGTAGGCCGCCGCGGGCCATCCCGCGTCGATGGCCACCCGGATGTCGGGGGCGAGGTCCTCCATGTGCGGGTTCTTCTCGCGGTCCATGCGGCCTACCGTGAAGAGATGCCAGCCGGTCCGCGCCTGGGTGGCGACCACCTCCTCGGGGAACTCGCCGACGGGCGTCGAGGGGCACCACTGGCGCTTGCCGGGCTCGGTCGCGCAGATCCACCAGCGCACGCGGAACGCCAGGCCCGACAGGCCCATGATATCGTCATACGAAACAGGATGGGCGGTGACGCTGAGGGCCGCCGCCAACGCGCCCGCGTAGGTGCACTCGCGGTCGGCGCCCCAGCGGAGCTCCGGCACATCCTCGATCCAGACCTTGCCGCCGTCGCGTTTGATCTTGGCCACGGGGTTCTCCTTGATGGCCTGCGAGCAGCCGGCGGCAAGGAGAGCGACGACCATCACGATGATGAGGCGGTTCATGGTATGCGATCCCCCTGCGATTCGCGTGCGTCTACGATGCCGCTTTTTTTCATGTGCCACGGGTTGCTTGCCAACCCGT
>JAPLML010000614.1 GCA_026387055.1 Planctomycetota bacterium
GCGGGACGCCTCGCGGTCGGGGGGCTTCACACCCGTGCGGCCGCGCGGGCCCTCGCGGTCATGCATGTCAATGGCGGCATGGGAGTGGTCTGTGCCGCGCCCACCGCGGGATCGGCCGGCGTGCTCCCGGCGGTGCTCGTCACCCTGGCGGAGGAGAGGGGCCTGGATGAGGAGCGGGCCGCGCTCGCCCTCCTGGCGGCCGGGGCGGTGGGCGTGGTGGTGGCCAACCGGGCCACCTTCGCGGCCGAAGTCGCCGGGTCCAGGTGGAGATCGGCGCCGCCGGGGCCATGGCGGCGGCCGCGGTGGTCGAGACGGCCGGCGGCACCGCCGCGCAGGCGGCGGACGCGGCGGCCATCGCCTTCCAGAACACCATGGGCTCCGTCTGCGATCTCGTCCAGGGCATCGTCGAGATTCCCTGCCACACGCGGAACGCCGCGGCGGCGTCGAACGCGTTTCTATGCGCCGATATGATTTTGGGGGGCTACGCCAACCCCGTCCCGCTCGACGAAACCCTCGATGCCGTGTACGCCGTGGGGAAGATGCTTCCGCCCGAGCTCCGCTGCACCGCCCTCGGCGGATTGGCCGCCGCGCCGTCGGCCCGGGCCCTGAAGCGCCTCAGGTGAGCGTGAGGTGTTCCGCGTTGCCTCTTTTCACGTGCCACGGGTTGACAAGCTACCCGCGGCACGTGAACGGCCGCCGTCTTCGGAGAACCGCATGACGCCGCGAAAACTTCGTTTCCTTTCCGCTCGCGAGGTGGCCCAGGCCCTGCCCATGAGGGAAGCCGTGGCGGCCATGAAAGAGGCGTTCCGGCAGCTCTCCGGCGGGGAGGCCGTCGTCCCGCCGCGGACCCGGATCGAGACCGCCGGACCGTCCGACGATGCGCTCTTCATGCCCTCCTACGCCCCCGCCGCGCGCCGGATGGGCGTCAAGGTCGTGACACTCTTCGGAGACAATGTCGCCCTCGGGCTCCCGCGCCTCCAGGCGATCATGCTGCTTCTGGATGCGGCCACCGGCAGCCCGCTGGCCGTGATGGACGGCGCTGCCCTCACCGCCATCCGCACGGGCGCCGCCTCCGGGGCGGCCACGGACCTCCTGGCCAGGCCCGACGCCTGCGCCGTCGCCGTCTTCGGCGCCGGTCCGCAGGCCAGGACCCAGTTGGAGGCGATCTCGGCGGTGCGCCCGATCCGCCGGGCCAGGGTTTTCGATGTGAGCGCCGAGCACGCCCACGCGCTCGCCTGCGAGTTGGCCGCGAAACTCGGCCTGCCCGTCGAGGCGGCCGCCTCCCCGTCCGAGGCGCTCGCCGGGGCAGACGTTGTCTGCACCGCCACCACGTCGGCGGTGCCCGTGTTCGCCGACCGCGACCTGGCCCCCGGCGTTCACATCAATGCTGTCGGCTCCTACAAGCCCGCGGTCCGCGAGGTTCCGGGGGAAACCGTGCGGCGGGCGCGGGTCGTGGTGGACTCCCTCCCCGCCGCCCTCGCCGAGGCAGGCGACCTCATTATCCCGATGCAGGAAGGCCTCATCGGCAAGGACCACATTTACGCGGAGTTCGGCGAGATCGTCGCCGGAAAGAAGTGGGGCAGGGAATCCCGAGACCAGGTCACCCTCTTTGAGTCCGTCGGCGTCGCCCTCCAAGACCTCTTTGCTGCCGCCGCCGCCCTCACCACGGCCGAACGCCTGGGCCTCGGGACCGAACTGACGCTCTGATGGCGGGACAAAGGCGAACGGCGGGAACCGGCAGCAGGCAACCGGCAACAGGAAAATGCCGGCGAACGCCACGAGCGCCAAGAAGGGCGGGACCTCGCCTTTGGTTTGGGCGGAAAGGCAACGTTCCTTGCGCCTTTGCGGCTCTGCGTGAGACCGCCTTTCACGAAAGACAACAACGACAAGTTCCATTCAGGGCGAACGCATCTAAATTCTGAGCACTCGCAGAAGGTACGCTTCGTCCCAGCCAGCCTTGAGGCGTTTGCATTTGATGCCGACCTTTGTGCTGTGTTCTTGCTTCAGCAACATCAGGGCGATGCGGCGGACGCGGGAG
>JAPLML010000001.1 GCA_026387055.1 Planctomycetota bacterium
TCCCCGGCGTCTGGGAAGGTACGGTCGGGGGGCCGGCAACGCAAGAGGTCAACGGCACCGTTATCACGGAATGCCTTTCAGTCGGACCTCGCCGTAGCGTGGATGAACGCAATGGACGGACTGATCGAACCATTGTTGAACTTCAACCACGGCATGGGCGAGGGGGTGGCGTCCGGCGGGCGGCAGGAGTTGGTAGGCGACGCCGTCCAGGGAGAGGGTGTTGTCATTGGCCACGGTACGCTGATGGCGGACGCACAGCACGGTTCTGAGGTCAAGGCCGTCGGGCACGGGCCGCCAGGCGTGTTTGGGGTCGGCGGGCGTGCGTCCGAAGCGTTTGGCGTAACGGGGGATGAAGCTGCGGTTGAGGTAGCCTGTGGCGGTTGGGCAGTCGGTGATCCCTTCGTGCATGAGTTCGGCGACGAGTCGTCCCTGAAAGGAGCCGTTGATGCGTTCGCCGCGGCCGCGGGCCTGTGGGGAGTGAGCGAACTGAACGCCGACGGCCAGTCTTTGCATGGCCTGCTGAAAAGGGGTGTCGTCCTGCTGGAGTCGTTGGGCGACGTGGAGGCCGCCGTGGCGAGTGGTTTTGAACTGGCTGGCACGATCGAGGTACCAGAGGCCGTTGAGTCCGAATTCGAGGAAGACGTGATAGCAGACCTCGAAGCAGCCGTCGCGGTCCTCGTGTGGCTGGAACTTGCCCCGAAGCGGTTTCCCTGTGGCGTCGTCGGTCGCCAGGAGCAGGCAGACGCTTTCGTGGTCGGGTCCGAACCAGGCGTGCGGGCTGCCGTCGAGGAAGAGCCACTCGCCCTCATGGTCCTGGCGTCGGCGCCGGAGTCTGTGGACCTTGGCGCGTCGCCTGGGTCGGCCATGTCCGAGGGGCCGGAGCCACTGACGCAGTGTCTCGTCCGAGCGGTGGATGTCGCGGTCCTCGGCCAGCGTGTCGGCCAGGTGAGAGAAGTTGTAGGCGGCATACTCGCCGGTGGCCAGGTCGATGATGCGTCGCCGCAGACCGTCCGGGGTCTTGTTCCAGGGTCCGCGGCCGGCGTTGCCGTGCCGCACGCCGGCGGTCCCCTCGGTCCGGACCTTGGCCTTCAGACGCTCCACCTGGCGTCGCGAGAGGCCGAGGGCTTTCGCCGTTTCCTCGCCCGTGAGGCGGCCCTCGACGGTCGCGCGGATCGCCTCGTACCGCTGCACCTCTGCCATGGTCAACGTCACCTCCCGATGCGGCATCCCGGCTCCTCCGCCCCCACGGGTCCGAAGAGCCTATCGTCATCGGGTGTGACATATTCGCGTTGGCGAGAAGGTGTGACATAATCGCGTTGGCGGGACAGAGTTGTCACGCAGAGCATTGACACGGAATGGGGTAGGTAGTAGGCTACTCAGACGGTGGCACATCCCCGGCACGCGAGATGCAAGAGCATGTCTGTGAGCAGGAGTCCTTAGGTGTCTTAGGGTTGGAGTCCAGACGCCGGCACCACGGAACCCACGGTGCCGGCTGCTGGAGGGGAAGGGGGACTAGATATGCGTATGGGCTATTTCACAAGAGAGGGTGCGGTTGAAGGCCAGCCGTATCGGGTGACGTTCGAGTGGCTCGAGGATGGGGTCAGTGCGAAGGTGCTGGCGGTGCAGATGTTCGGCCGCCGATTTCGCCGTAGTGGCACCGGATTCACTGAGAAGAACCGGGACAAGCCGCGAGGGC
>JAPLML010000423.1 GCA_026387055.1 Planctomycetota bacterium
TGCTTGTACGCGTCGATGGCTTCGGCGACGCCCTCCAATCCAACGCGGGCGCGCACGGCCGTGGCGAATTCCGTCGCCAGGAGCTTCTGGGCGGTCAGGGCCATCCGGCCCAGGGCCAGGAGGCCGCGACCGGCGACCCAGCGGGAGAGCCAGAAACCCTCGACCGTCTTGGCCTCGTACAGCAGCTCCGCCGGCGGCACCGTGCAGGGGGCCCCGGACAGCGAACCGTAGACAATCACGAGGCTGCCGCGCGGCAGGGCGGCGAGGACGCGCCCGGTCATCTCGCCGGCGACCGGATCGAGGGCCACCGTGACATTGAGCTTCTCGCATAACTCCTTGAGCCGCGCGTCGAAGCCGTCGGCCGTCGAGTCCAGGACGTGCTCGGCCCCCATGCCGCGCAGGAGCTCAACCTGCGCCGCGCGGCGGACGACGTGGATAATCGGGAAGTTCAGCCGCCGGCCCAGGCGGAGCATCATCCGGCCCAGCGCGCCGGCCGCCGCCGTGTGCACGGCCGCCCGGTGGCCGCGGCGTCGGGCGGTGTCCACCAGGGCCCAGGCCGTCCACGGGTTCACGACCATCATGGCCCCCTGCTCCAGCGTGACCGACCCCAAGAGGGGGATGCAGCGCTTCGCGGGGGCGACCATGTACTCGGCCCAGGTTCCGTCGCCGGTCTCCGGGGCCATGCAGGCGACGCGCCGGCCCATCCGCAGCCGCGCCACGAGGCCCGACCCCGCCGCCACCACCGTGCCGCTCCCCTCCATGCCGGGGACCACCGGCAGCGCCTTGCGGAGGCCGTACTCGCCGACCAGGAACTTCAGGTCCGACGGGTTCACCGGGGCGGCCGCCATGTGGACCAGCACCTGCCCGGGGCCGGGCAGCGGCACGGGTTTCTCGACCAGGTGCAGGCGCCCGTCATAGGCGCGGAGTTCCAGGGCTCGCATGGCGGATGGGATCATGGGTTATCCTTTTGTCACCGAACGGCGCAGACCATTCTAGCGATTCCGGGGCACGATGCGAGAGGGGACATGGCCAGTGCGGAATGCGAAGTGCGGAATGCGGAGTGAGGAAAGGGACAACGACAAAGGACAACTGACAAAGGACAAGCGACAGCCTTTGAGTTGAGCGGGGAGCCGAAGGCGACCGCGTGTTGGGCCGCCCGGTGCGTGTCCCCTGGCCGTGCAGCAGAGTCCGCCGCGGACGATTGACGGCTCGCCGGCCGGGTATCTCTTGGCCAGTTCAAAGACCGCCCGGAAGGCATACTGGCATTTCTGCGAGAGATTCATGGATTTTCCGATCCGATTTCCTACAATTCCTGGAGGGGTTCTACTCCGAAACCCGCGAGGGTCAAGCCCCTTGGCGGGCCCCCCACGATGGGGCAGAAAGCCGGCCGATGCGCGACCAGGACTCGGTTATCGCCAGCCGCTACAGCCGACAGATTCTGCTTCCGTCTCTCGGCTTGGCGGGCCAGCGGTCGCTCGCGGAAGGGCGGGCGCTCATCGTGGGCGTCGGCGGCCTGGGATCCTGGGTGGCCGAGCTCCTGGCGAGGGCCGGGGTCGGCTTCCTGAGGCTGGTCGATCCCGACAAGGTGGACCTGACCAACATCCACCGCCAGGCGCTTTACACCGAAGCCGATGCCGAACGGCACAGGCCGAAGGTTGAGGCCGCTGCCGCGAGGATCAAGGAGATCAACGCCGGCGTGACCGTAGAGCCTGTCATGGCGAGCGTGGACCGCACGAATATCGCGGGATTGGCCGCAGGCGTGGGCGTCCTCATCGATGGCACGGACAATTTCGCGGCGCGGTATCTCATCAACGATTACGCCGTCAAGTTCGCTGTGCCCTGGGTCTTTGCAGGAGTGATCCGCAGCGAGGCGCAGGTGATGACGATCCTGCCCGGCCGCACGGCGTGCCTGCGGTGCATCCTCGAATCGCCTCCGCCGCCCTGCGAGGATCCCAACTGCCGGACGGCCGGCGTCCTCGGCCCCGCGGTGGCCGCCGTTGCGTCGCTCCAGGCAATCGAGGCGGTCAAGATTCTGGCTGGCCGGACCGAGAGCGTGCTGCCGTATCTCTTGAAAGTTGACTACTGGGGCAACCGAGCCCAGCAAGTCTCGACCACCGGTGTGGCCAAGCGGCCAGATTGCCCATGCTGCGGACGAAAAGATTTCGATTTTCTTGAGCCGTAAGTCCTTATAAGACAAGATGCTATCATCAACCAGAGGAAGTCGGAGATGGGAATCTGCCGTAGAGGCATGACATCCCAGCTCACTATAGTACACCATTCCGATAGGAATACAGCGCTTTGCGGCTGGCGGCGCTGGAGACGCCGTGACAATCCGGTGAAAACGCTCGAAGGAGGCCGTCGATGGCCCGCCTCTATGACGACGTGACTCAGACGATTGGCAACACGCCCTTGGTCCGCGTGCGAAGGTTGATCCGGTCGCAGGCGACGGTGCTGGCGAAGCTCGAAGGACGCAACCCGAGCAACCCGATGGCGTCCGTGAAGGACCGCATCGGCTTGGCGATGATTGAGGCCGGCGAGCGCCAGGGCAAGATCGGCCCCGGCACGGTCATCGTCGAGCCCACGAGCGGCAACACGGGGATCGCCCTGGCCTGGGTGTGCGCGGTCCGCGGCTACAAGTGCATCCTGACGATGCCCGAGTCGATGAGCATCGAGCGCCGCAAGGTCCTCAAGGCGCTCGGGGCGGAAGTGGTCCTGACGCCGGCGGCCGACGGCATACCGGGGGCGATCCGCAGGGCCGAGGAGCTCGTCAAGGCCACGCCCAACGCCTTCATGCCCCAGCAGTTCGACAACCCGGCGAACCCCGAGATCCACCGGAAGACCACGGCCGAGGAGATCTGGCGCGACACCGGCGGCCAGGTCGACATCCTCGTTGCGGGCGTCGGCACGGGCGGAACGCTGACGGGCGTCTCGGAGGTGCTGAAGTCCCGGCGCCCCGGCTTCCGCACCGTGGCCGTCGAGCCCGCCCAGAGCCCCGTGATCTCGCAGACCCTTGCCCATCAGACCGTCGCGCCGGGCAAGCACAAGGTCCAGGGGATCGGCGCCGGCTTCGTGCCGCGCGTGCTCGACCTCAAGCTGATCGACGAGGTCATTCAGGTGGACCAAGAGGAAGCCATCGCGTGGGCCCGCCGGGCCGCCCGCGAGGAAGGCTTCTTCGTCGGCATCTCGTCGGGCGCCGCCCTGCGTGCCGCCGCCGTCGTGGCCGAGCGGCCCGAAAGCGCGGGCAAGACCCTCGTGGTGATTCTGCCCGACTTCGGCGAGCGGTACCTGTCGTCGCCGCTCTTTGCGGATATCGTCGGATGAGCCTGCCCAACAGAAAGAAAAGGAGAGGTCACGTGACACACCCGAGTGAAGGATACCGGCTGGGAACGCTGGCGCTCCACGCCGGCCAGCAGCCCGACCCGACCACGCATGCCCGCGCCGTCCCGATCTACGCGACGGCCTCGTACAACTTCCCCACGACGGAGTACGCGGCCAACCTGTTCGCCCTCAAGGAGTTCGGGAACATCTACTCGCGCCTGATGAACCCGACGAACGACGTCCTGGAGAAGCGCCTGGCGGCGCTCGACGGCGGCGTGGGCGGGCTCGCCTTCGCCAGCGGACTGGCCGCCATCACCGCCGCGCTTCTCACCATCACCCACAGCGGCCAGAACTTCATCTCCTCGACGAACCTCTACGGCGGCACCTGGACGCTCTTCACGCAGACCTTCAAGAAGCTCGGCGTGGAGGTGCGGTTCTTCGACCCCGACCACCCCGAGCGGATCGGCGGCCTCGTCGACTCCAACACGCGGGCCGTGTACCTTGAGACCGTCGGCAATCCGAAGAACGACGTGCCCGACTTCAAGAAGCTCTCGGCCGCCGCCCACAAGCACGGCCTGCCGGTCATCGCCGACAACACCGTCCTGACGCCCATCCTCTTCCGGCCGGTCGAGAACGGCATCGACATCGTCGTCTACTCGACCACGAAGTACCTGGGCGGCCACGGAGTGCACATCGGCGGGGCGATCGTCGACACCGGCAAGTTCGACTGGGCCGCCGACCCGAAGAAGTGGCCCGAGTTCACCGCCCCAGACGACGCGTACCACGGCATGGTGTTCACCGAGGCCCTGAAGCCGCTCGGCAACCTCGCTTACATCATCCACATCCGCACCCACTGGCTGCGCGACACGGGGGGCTGCATGAGCCCCTTCGCGGCGTTCCTCTTCCTCCTGGGCCTCGAGACGCTGCATCTCAGGATGCCGCGCCACTGCGAGAACGCCCTGGCCGTCGCCGAGTGGCTGAAGACCCACAAGGCGGTCGCGTGGGTCAACTACCCCGGCCTGAAGGACCACCCGTATCACGCGCGGGCCCGCCAGTACCTGCGCGGCGGCTTCGGCGCCATCATCGGCTTCGGCATCAAGGGCGGCAAGGAGGCGGGCGTCAAGTTCATCAACAACGTGAAGCTCGCCAGCCACCTCGCCAACATCGGCGACGCCAAGACCCTGGTCATCCATCCCGCAAGCACGACCCACTCGCAGTTGACCCCCGAGGAGCAGGCGGCCACGGGCGTGACGCCGGAGTTCATCCGCCTGGCGGTCGGCCTGGAGGACGTCGAGGACATCAAGGCGGACCTTGACCAGGCGCTCCGCGCCTCGCAACAATAGCACCGGAAGCCGTGATACGATAGCGCCGGTCGAGCGATGGTGCGCGGCGGGTCTCCGTACGTGTTTAGCGTGACACTCGATTGCCGGGTGGCACGGCCACGCGCCGTTGCGTGGCCGTGCACGGTCACACGGGGGAGCAAGCACGGCCACGCAACGGCGCGTGACCGTGCCACCCATGCTAAACACGTACGGGTCTCCTGACCCGCCGCGCGAGACCCTCGGAGTGCTGACGATGTGCAGCGAATCGGCGGAGACGAACCTGAAGAGCAAGCTCGATACGTGCCAGGCGATCCTGCGGGAACTCGGCGGCGTCGTGGTCGCGTTCTCGGGGGGCGTTGACAGCATGCTGCTGCTGGCGCGCGCCCGCCGGACGCTGGGCCGGGAGAGGGGCCTGGCGGCCCTGGGGGTCTCCCCCAGCCTGCCGCAGCGTGAGAAGCAGGCGGCCGCGGACCTCGCGCGGCAGGTCGACGTGGACCTCGTCGAGATCGAGACGGGCGAGTTCGAGGACCCCGAGTACGCCCGCAACCCGCGCGACCGCTGCTACATCTGCAAGAGCGCCCTCCTGCGGCGGCTGCTGGACCTCGCCCGCGAGCGGGGCCTCCCGGCCGTCGTCACCGGCGCGAATGCCGACGACCAGGGTGATTTCCGCCCCGGCCTGCGGGCGGGGGCCGAGCTCGGCGTCCGCAGCCCCCTGCTGGAGGCCGGCCTCACGAAGCAGGACATCCGCGACGCCTCGCGGGCCATGGGCCTGCC
>JAPLML010000452.1 GCA_026387055.1 Planctomycetota bacterium
CGCCGCGGCCCCGAGGACCTTCAGAAGACCGCGCCGGGTGATCCCACGACGTGTCGGCTGCATCTTCGGCCACCTCCCGTTCGATGGTTGACCTCGAGTTCGCCCTGATTGTACCCGCGCCACCGTTGGTCCGCCAGCCAGGATGCGCGGGCCACGTGATGCGCCAGTTACAGGGTCCGTGCCACCCCCGAAGCAGAAGCATCACCGGGCCACATAACCGTTTGGTGCGCGGCGGGTCTCCTGACCCACCGGTCACCCACAGAGACTGGTCGGAGCGCGGCGGGTCGGCAGACCCGCCGCGCACGTGCGAGAAACGGTCATGGCGTCGAAAAGATAAATCGGCCCCATAGTTGGGGCGTGAGCTCGGCCTCGCTGGGGATGTCGCTCGTCAGGCCGGTGGCCTTGTTCGTCCAGTAGGCCCGCTGGGTGGTCTGGAACTCGCTGCCCCGGAGGACCCCCACGTCGCCGCGAATCGCGAGGCCGGGCTCGGGCTTGAGGCCAAGCGTCGCCAGCGGTATCGAGAACTCAAACTCGCCGCCCGCGCCGGCCGCGAAGATAAGGTCCTTCGTCACGTCGTCCACGCGGTCAAAGGTAATCGTCCGCAGCGGCGAGCTGAAGTGCACGCCCTCCCCGCCCCCGCCCGGCGCCACGGGCCGGTACAGCGCGGCCACGGGCTTCCCCTTGACCATCGCCACCAGCAGGCGCACGTCGCCTGCGGCGGCGCGGGGGCGCTTCGGGTCGGCCTGCGGGTCGGCGCCGATCATCAGGTCGAGCGCGCCGCCGGTCTTGAACAGGTTGGGGAGCGACATGCCGGCGTTCGCGAGCATGTTGGGCTCGCCGGTCTTGAACGCCGCGGTGAGGCGGTCGCCCGCCACCGCCAGGGCCGCCTCGGCCTTCTGCTCCGAGCGTCCCCAGTCGCCCTGCTGCTTGAAGCGGCGGTCGATCGTCACCCACTTGGCGCCGGCCCAGTCCTCGAGCTTGCCGTCGACGGCGGGGGCGACCGGACGGATCGCCACCACCAGCGTGTCCTGCGTCTTGGCCTGCTCCTGCCGCTGCGCTTCAGTCTGAACGAACCACGCCTGGCAGGCCGCAAGCATCTCGGGCGTCACGGTCACGGTTTTCGCCGAGAGGCGGCGGATGGTGTCCAGCCCGTCGAGGCGGATGATGCTCGGGAAGTTGGTCACGAGGTACACCTGGCCGTCGGAGGTCTGCGTGATCGACGGCCAGAACGACTCTTCGCTGTTCGTCACGTGGTTGAGGAGCATGCCGCGCTCGGCTTTCGGCATCGACCAGGCGGCCTCGGGCAGGCGGCAGTCGCGGAAGAGCGTGGCCACAAACAGGCCGTCGGTGGTGAAGAGGTACACGTTCCCCTTGTTGCCGTTGATGGCCCACAGCTCGCCGGCGTCGCCGCGGCGCGGCGTGAACGCCGGGCCGAGGAGGCGCGTGGTGCCGATGAGCTCGCCGGGCACTTCGGGCATCGGGGCGATGTGCGAGGCGTGCAGGCCCGGCCACGGGCTTGGGTACGACCACATCGCCTTGCCGTCGAGCGCGCCGCCCACCGACTGCGGGGCGAACGGCTTGGGCGCCACCGTCAGGACCGTCCAGCCTCTCCTGCCGAGGAGCACCTGCCCGCCGCCGGAGGACGTCGGCTGCTGCGGATCGGGAACCAGGGTCTCGCCCTTCGCGAGGTCGTACACGG
>JAPLML010000152.1 GCA_026387055.1 Planctomycetota bacterium
TGAGGAAGCGCGGCGGGTCTCCTGACCCGCACACGTTTGGCGTGATACCCGATTGCCGGGTGGCACGGCCACGCGCCGTAGCGTGGCCGTGCAAGGCCAAGGCGGGGAGCAAGCACGGTCACGCCCCGGCGCGTGACCGTGCCACCCACGCTAACCCCTTCAGGTCAGGAGGCCCACCGCGCACGGGGTCAAGGGCCGTGACGCGGCGCTACCGCGGCCTACATGAGACCGCCGGCCCTGAGCCAATCGAGGATGCGGGCCGCGGCGGCGTCCGGGGGATAGCGGTCGGTTTCGACGGCGTAATGGTGCGCGGCCTGGTACTTCGGCCGGCGGTCTTCGAGAACCTGGGTAACCTCGGCGATGCCGCCGGAGTCGGTCAGGTTCGGCCGCTCGGCCAGCGTCTTCGGGTCGGCCTTCATCCGCTCCCAGACAACCTCCGGCGCCGCCGTCAGGAGGATTACCGTGCCGGAGGCCCGCAGCGCCTTGGTGTTGTTGTCATCCAGGATAGCGCCGCCGCCGGCGCTGATGACCTGCCGGTCGCCCGCTGCCACATCGGCAATGACTTCGCGCTCCAGGCGCCTGAACTCCGGCCACCCGCCCGCCGCGACGATCTCCTTGATAGTCTTCCCGGCCCGCTCCTGGATGAGCGTGTCGGTGTCGACGAGCGGCCAGCCGAGCTTCCCGGCCAAGATCCGCCCGATCGTCGTCTTGCCGGTGCAGCGGTAGCCGATGAGCACGAGGTTCATGGCTCAGACCCCTTCCGAGAGGCACATGGCCACGCAACGGCGCCCGCCGTGGCGGGCAGGCTGTGGCCATACCACCCGACGTTCAGGAAGCACGGCCGGGCAAGCCGGCCGTGGCACACTCACTTGCGCCCCCGCTTGGGCTTGACCCCGCCGCCCTGGGTCTTGCGCTTCAACAGGCCCTGCACCTTCATGGGCAGGCCGAACAGGTGGATGAAGCCGGTCGCGTCGGCCGGGTTGTAGGACTTGCCCATGACGAAGCTCGCGAGGTCCTCGCTGTAGAGGCTGTACGGCGACCGGGCGCCGGCGTAGAGGGCCTGCCCCTTGTAGAGCTTCAGGCGCACCGTGCCCGTGACCGTCGCCTGGGTGCAGTCGACGAAGGCGTCGATCGCCTCACGGAGCATCGAGAACCACTGGCCATAGTACACGAGCTCCGCGTACCGCAGCGCGACGCCCTGCTTGTAGTGGAGCGTGTCGCGGTCGAGGCACAAGGCCTCGAGGGCCGCGTGGGCGGCGTACAGGATCGTCCCGCCGGGGGTCTCGTATACGCCGCGCGACTTGATGCCCACGAGGCGGTTCTCCACGAGGTCCACCTGGCCGACGCCGTGCTTGCCGCCGAGGCGGTTGGCCTCCTCGACGATCGCCACCGGCGCCAGGCGCTTACCGTTCAGGCCGACGGGCACGCCCGCCTCGAACTCGACCTCGACGTACTCCGCCTTGTTGGGCGCCTTCTGGACGGGCGAGCTGAGGACGAAGACCTTGTCGCTCGGCTCGTTGGCCGGGCTCTCAAGCTCCGCCCCCTCGTGGCTGATGTGCCAGAGATTCCGGTCGCGGCTGTAGATGCTTTTCTTCGACTGCGCGATCGGGATGCCGTGGGCCTCGGCGTACTCGACGGCGGCTTCGCGGCTCGTGAGGCCCCACCGCGGGTCGCGCCACGGCACGAGGACCTTGAGGTCCGGGGCCAGGGCCATGTACGTGAGCTCGAAGCGGACCTGGTCGTTGCCCTTGCCGGTGGCGCCGTGGGCGACGGCGTCGGCGCGGGTGGCGCGGGCCACCTCGACCTGCTTCTTGGCGATCAGCGGCCGGGCGATGCTGGTGCCCAGGAGGTACTTGCCCTCGTAGACGGCGCCGGCCTTGAGCATCCGCCACAGGTATTCCGTGACGAACTCCTCGCGCAGGTCCTCGACGTAGACCTCGCACGCGCCCGAGGCTCTGGCCTTCCTGACGATGCCCTTCAGCTCACCGGGTCCCTGCCCCAAATCGGCCACGAAGGCCACGACCTCGCACCCGTAGGCCTCCCGCAGCCACGGGAGGATGACCGAGGTATCGAGCCCGCCGGAGTAGGCGAGGACGGCTTTCTTGACATCTGTAGTTGTTGCCATGATGATTGCCTTTCAATGTTTTCGTTGTTCTGCCCGCAGGAAGAAAAGTGACGTAGTGACAAAGTGACGGAGTAACGGCAAAGGCCTCTCCGCGGTCACTTTGTCACTCCGTTAGTTTGTCACATCGCCACTTCGTCACTTCGCCACTTCGTCACTTCGCCACTTCGTCACTCCGTCACTTCGTCACTCCGTCACTCCGTCACTCCGCACTTCGTCACTTCGTCACTCCGTCACTCCGTCACTTGCTCGCATTCAGGGAAGCTCACTTCCCCGCCCCTTTCCGTGCCCTCGCGCCCTTCTTCAGGGCCAGGACGCGGTTGATTGCACTGAGGTACGCCCTGGCGCTGGCCTCCAAGACGTCGGTCGAAACGCCGCGGGCGG
>JAPLML010000232.1 GCA_026387055.1 Planctomycetota bacterium
GGCGGGCAACCATCCAAGCGGCCGCCAGCGAGACGGCCGGCCCCACGCATGCCCCAAACAGGATCGATCTCGGGCCGGGCCAGGTCGCCGGCAGATCGGCGCCGAGCAGTTGCTGCATGGCGCGTCCCAGCACGGCGGCCACGAGCACCCCTGCCGGAATGCCGAGCGCCGCGCCGATGCACCCGAACCACAGCCCTTCCGCGGTCACCAGCCGGTGAATCTGCCGCGAGGTGGCCCCGATTGCCCGCATCACGGAGAACTGCCAGCGACGTTCGCTGAAATTCATCCGCAACGTGTTCAAGATGATGAAGGCGGCCATCGCCAACGCCAGCGCGCCGGCAAATTGCAGCGCCAATTCGCTCGACCGCAGGATCTCGTCGGCCAACCGGAGCTGCGAGGCAGGCTCTTGCACGACCAGGCGGTCGGGGAGCCTCGCGGCGATCTCCGCCTTCAGCGACTCGCGCCGCTCCGCCTCGTCGACAAAAACGCGCACGCGATCCGCCTGTCCGGCGGCGCCAAACCACCGTTGCGCCGTCTTCATGGAGACGACCAGCGTTGCGCCGTTGCCGAGGGTCCGCAGCGAACTGGACGACGCGGCGCCCACCACGGTCGTGGTCGCCGTGCCCCGCCGCGTCACCACGACGAGCCGAGCCGGCATTTCGAGACGCAGGCTCTGCGCCAAGCTGGCGTCGATCAGCGACTGTCCGCCTTCCGCGGGCAATTGCCCTGCCGTCAGCTCCAGCCCGGACCAGGCTTCAAGGGCATCGACGTCCAAGCCGAGGACAAGCGTTTTCCATCGTTTGCCGGCCGCCCGCGCGATGGTCGCGCGGAACATCATCGGCATCGTGGCGCGGACCCCCTGCAAGGCGTTCAACGGCGGCACGTCGGCCAACGGAAACCGACCGCCCTCGGCGGCAACGATGTCCAGGGCGGGGGGGCCGGCCAGGGCGTCCGACAGCGCCGCGTAGGACTGCCGCACCGTCGATTGCGCCAGCGAAGTGCCCAACACGGCGGCCACGGCGAACGCCACGCTCAGCAGCGTCAGCACGGCCCGACCCGGACGCGCCCGCCACTCGCGCCAAATGAGAAACTGCAATGTCATGAACGATCCGCCTCGGACGTCAACGCGCGCGCCGATGAGGGCGACAGCCTGTATCCCGCCGTGATTCTGGCCGATGAGCCAACCGGCTCGCTCGATCGCGCCACCGGAAAACGCATCCTCGCCGAACTCCGCGCGTGTGCGGACCGGGGCCAAACCATCGTCGTCATCACGCACGATCCGGAGGTCGCGGCCGATGCGGATCGGTGTCTCAGCGTGCGCGACGGCCGTCTCCAGAGCGCGGCGGGAGACGAGCCGTCGCCACAACCGACGCGCGCGTTGACGCCCGAGGCGGATCGTTCATGAGATTGCAGTTTCTCATTTGGCGCGAGTGGCGGGCGCGTCCCGGTCGGGCCGTGCTGACGCTGCTGAGCGTGGCGTTCGCCGTGGCCGCCGTGCTGAGATTGCAGTTTCTCATTTGGCGCGAGTGGCGGGCGCGTCCCGGTCGGGCCGTGCTGACGCTGCTGAGCGTGGCGTTTG
>JAPLML010000172.1 GCA_026387055.1 Planctomycetota bacterium
GTTGGCTGCCGATGTTGCTGGTCATCACAATGATAGTATTGGTGAAATCGACCGTGTGCCCATGATTGTCGCTGAGGCGTCCGTCGTCGAGGACCTGCAAGAGGACGTTGAAGACGTCGCGGTGGGCCTTCTCGATCTCGTCGAAGAGGACCACGGCGTAGGGCTTGCGGCGGACGGCCTCGGTGAGTTGGCCGCCCTCCTCGTAGCCCACGTACCCCGGCGGGGCGCCCACGAGCCGCGAGACCGTGTGCTTTTCCTGGTACTCGCTCATGTCGATGCGAACCATGTTGTCTTCGCTGTCGAAGAGGGCCTCGGCCAGGGTGCGGGCGAGTTCGGTCTTCCCGACGCCGGTGGGCCCGAGGAAGATGAACGAGCCGATGGGCCGCCGGGGGTCCTTGATGCCGCTGCGGGCCCGGATGACGGCGTCGGCCACGAGCGAGACGGCCTCGTCCTGGCCGATGACGCGCCGGTGGAGGATCTCGTCGAGGCGGAGCAGTTTCTCGCGTTCGCCCTCCACGAGCCGCGCCACGGGGATGCCCGTCCACTTCGACACGATCTCGGCGATCTCCTCCTCGGTCACCTCTTCACGGAGCAGGCGCCCGGCCCCGTGCTTGGCGGCCAGGCGTTTCTCCTCGGCCTTGAGTTGGCGCTCGAGGTCCGGCAGGCGGCCGTGGGTGAGTTCGGCGGCCTTGTTGAGGTCGTACTCGCGCTGGGCGGTCTCGACCGCGCGGCGGACCTGCTCGATCTGGCCCCGCAGGGCCTGGACCTTGTGGATCGACGCCTTCTCGGCGTCCCACTGGGCCCGCATGGCCCCGGCCCTGGCCCGCAGGTCGGCGAGCTCCTTCTGGAGGGCCTCCAGCCGATCTTTCGAGGCCTTGTCCTTCTCTTTCCGGAGGGCCGCCTCTTCGATCTCCAGTTGCAGGACGCGCCGCGTCACCTCGTCAAGCTCGGCGGGCATCGAGTCGATCTCGGTCCGGATCATCGCGCAGGCCTCGTCCACGAGGTCGATCGCCTTGTCCGGCAGGAACCGATCCGCAATATATCGATTCGAGAGGACCGCGGCCGCCACGAGGGCGTTGTCCTGGATCTTCACGCCGTGGTGGACCTCGAACCGCTCCCTCAGGCCGCGGAGGATCGAGATGGTGTCCTCGACGGTCGGCGGGTCCACGAGGATGGGCTGGAACCGCCGCTCCAGGGCCGCGTCCTTCTCGAGGTTCTTGCGGTACTCCTCCAGCGTGGTAGCGCCGATGCAGTGAAGCTCGCCGCGGGCGAGCATCGGCTTGAGCATGTTCCCGGCATCGATGGCGCCCTCGGCCTTGCCCGCGCCGACGATGGTGTGCAGCTCGTCGATGAAGAGGAGGATCCGCCCCTCCGACTGGCGGATCTCCTGGAGAACGGCCTTGAGGCGTTCCTCGAACTCGCCGCGGTACTTCGCCCCCGCCACCAGGGCCCCCATGTCGAGGGCGAAGAGGGTCTTGTCCTTCAGGCCCTCCGGCACGTCGCCTCGCACGATCCGCTGCGCCAGGCCCTCGACGATGGCGGTCTTGCCGACGCCCGGCTCGCCGATCAGCACCGGGTTGTTCTTGGTCCTGCGCGACAGGATGCGGATGACGCGGCGGATCTCGGCGTCGCGACCGATCACCGGGTCGAGCCGGCCGGCCTGCGCCTCCTTCACGAGGTCGCGGCCGTAGCGCGTCAGGGCCTCGTACGTGCCCTCGGGCGTCGCGCTCTGGATGCGCTGGCTGCCGCGCACCTCGGCCAGGGCCTTCAGGAACCGGTCGCGCGTGACATTGAACTTGCGGAAGATCGGCCCGGCGGGCGAACGGGCGCCTTCCTCGAGCATGGCCAGCACCACGTGCTCGACCGAGACGTACTCGTCCTTGAGGCGCTTGGCCTCGTCCTCGGCCCGCACGAGGATTCCATTCAGGCGCTGCGTGACGTAGACCTGGCCGGGGGCCGCGCCGGGTCCCGCGACCTGCGGCCGGCGGTCGAGCTCGCGGTCAAGCTCCGCGCGGAAGGCGTCGACCGGCACGTCCATCTTGTTGAAGAGGCGCGGCAGCAGGCCCTCCGGCTGGTCCGCCAGGGCGGCCAGCAGGTGCTCGGCGTCGATCTCCTGGTGCCCGCGCCGCACCGCCAGTGACTGCGCCGCATGCATCGCTTCCTGGCACTTTTGCGTCAGGCGATTGGGGTCCATGATGTTAGTCTCCATGAGCTCCCATCATGAGGTGCATTGTACCACGGCTCGCATTCCGAGCGAGGCCACTCAGGTGCCGGCCAAGCGGAATCGCCCCGCCGACGCCGGCAACCAGGTTCACTCCGACCACCGCATATTCGGCGAGGTCCACGTGGGACGCTCCTGCGGCTTCGCGGTCTTCGGCAGGTGGGGGGGTCGCCCTGGCAACCACGCGGTCGCTCGCCACGGCGAGTCTTCGACCTGCGGCTCCCCGCTAAGAAGCTATTTCAGAACCGCCCTTCAGGGCGGGGTCGCGGGGGGGGTCATCTCGCATTTCAAATGTCGCATTTCACATTTGATGCTGAAACGCGCCCAGGTCGCCGCGGCGACTCTTCGACAAGCTGGGCGGCTATTGAGCCCTGTAAAATGAAAGTTCATTGTGGCCACCTGACAGGCAGGCCCGTTGCATGAACAAACGAACGGAGCAGATTCTGTTGAGTCGCGACGCCCTGAGCCACGAGAAGGACGCGAGCGTGCAACTCCTCCACGTCCGCCGGGCAGTAGTTGGCCAGCGGGTTGCCCTTGAGGTAGGCCCACCCGTATTCGTTGGGGTTGAGTTCAGGGGCGTACCCGGGTAGGTATTCCAGGTGCACGCGCCGGCAGCGACGAAGCCACTGACGCAAGGCATGGCTCTGGTGGGCCTGCAAGTGGTCCCACACCACCACGATCTTGCCCGAAAGGTGCCGCAGCAAGTGGCGGAGGAAGTCGATGACCTGCTCCTGACGGATCGAACGGTCCAGGTGGAACTGCAGGTACCAACCCAGACGGCGACGCCGGGGCGAGATCGACAAGCCCCCGATGGCCGAGACGCGGCGATGGTGCCGGGTGCACTGCCGCAGGACGGGCGTGCGGCCGCGAGGCGCCCAGGTCCGTCGGAGCAGCGGGTGCAGCAAGAAGCCCGTTTCATCAATGAAAACGAGGTACGCCTGAAGGCGGACCACGAGGTGTTTGATGCGCGGCCACTCGTGCTCGATCCACCGGCGGATCGCCTCCTCGTCACGCTCGACGGCCCGACGTTCGGGCTTCTGAGGGGGAAAAACCAAGGCCTGCCATCAACCGCGGGATGGCGTCGACGTGGTAGGATACGCCGTAACGCTGCTCGATCAACTGAGCGATGCGCGGGCAGGTCCACAGATCGGTGGCAAAGCCGAAAGCGGCGGCGCCCTTCAGCAGACAGGACACCAGAGCGCGTTTTCGCCGGGCCGTCAGCTTGGGCGGACGCCCGGGTATCGGACGGGCCGCCAAGGCATCGGCCCCGCCCTGCCGTTGGCGTCGCACCCACCGGCAGACGCTCTGTGGGGTTGTCCCGAGTCGGCGTGCAATCGCCGCCGGGCCAAGCCCCTGCTCCTTCAGGGCCACGGCCTGCCGCCGTCGCCGCTCCAACTGCGATTGACTTCCGTGGGGTCTCATGCTTCATACTATCGGCCTTCGGACCGAATGAACTTTACTATTACCGGGCTCAATAAATGACGGTCGCCGTTGCCCTTCGCGTTCAATCCTCAATCTGCAATCTGAACCGTGCGGTTGAAGACGAGGCGGCCCGGCTGCGAGTCCTTCGTGTCGACGCAGAAGTAGCCGAGACGCTCGAACTGGCAGCGGTGGCCGGGCGGGGCGTCTTTGAGGCCCGGCTCCACCCAGCAACCTGCCAGCACTTCGAGCGACTTCGGGTTGACGTTCACCTTCCAGTCGGCCCCCGGCGGCACGTCGCTCGGGTCCTCCTTCGCAAAGAGGTGATCGTACAGGCGGACCTCGGCCGGCAGCGCGTGCGCCGCCGAGACCCAGTGCAGCGT
>JAPLML010000038.1 GCA_026387055.1 Planctomycetota bacterium
GTTCACGCCAAGGATGAGATCGAAGGCCTTATCGCCGCACAAGCGCGCGATCAGCCTCGCCGTTATCGACAGCGAGGACGTGGCCGGCGCGGCGGCGGCGCTCCAACTCAAGTTCGACCTCGACATGCTCGGCGTCGTCAACGGCAAGATGAAGACGACGTGGCAGGACCTGCTCAGGAACCGGCTGGAGGTCGCGTACCAGGGCCACAGCGGCGTCATCGACAGCGGGGCCCAGTTCGAGCCGGAGCTGGCGTGGACGGTGGACGCGAAGGGCCGCGGCACGTTCTCGGCGACGGGCCCCGGTGCGGCGGTCCTCGTGAGCCGCGCCGCGGGCGACGGGGCGGCCAAGGGCGGCGGCATCGAGCTGGCGAAGCCCGCGTTTGCCGCCGTCACGATGACGGCCCTCGACGGTCAGACCCTGGAGAGATCGAAGTCCATCCTGGTGGCCGCCTGCGGCCGGTGCGAGAACACCGGCATGCAGTTCTCCGCCGACCGCCGGACCGTCGGCCGCAACTGGGGCGCCGGGCCGGTCCTCATCGAGCCGGTCGAGGGCCGCGTGTTGCTGCCGCCCGGCGAGTGGAAGTGCCAGGCCCTCGCCCCCGACGGCACGCCCAAGGGCGAGGTCCCCGTCGGCAAGGACGATAAGGGCAAGCCCGTCGTCAAGCTGTCGCCCGAATACAGGACCATGTGGTACCTTGTGACGCGCGGTTAGCGGGGCAGGCCGAAGCAAGCCGACATTTAGCCGCCCAGCTTGCTGGGCGCGTGTCTTGATGTGCCGATCGGCGCCGCCGCGAACGCTTGCTTGGCGGACGTGCGGGCGGGTACACTGAGCGGCGATCTGCCGGTGGAGCGGAACTATGGATACCCAGCGCGTGCTCCAGATGCTGCTGCGGGCGGTCGGCGGCGTGTCTGCCCTGGCCATCGTGCCGGTCTTCATGCCGCGGGCCTGGATGGCGATGTGCCACGAATGGCTCGGTCTCGGGCCGTTGCCCGAGGGTCCGATCGTCGAGTACCTGGCCCGCTCGACCTCGATGTTCTACGCGATCTTCGGCGGCGTGCTGCTGCTTCTGTCGGGCGACGTGCGCCGTCACGCGCGGGTCATCATGGCCGTGGGCGGCGCCATCCTGGCGTGCGGGGCGGTCCTCCTGACCATCGACCTGCGTTCGGGGCTGCCGACTTGGTGGATCGGCGTCGAGGGACCGTTCGTGATGGCCATGGGCCTTGTTAACCTTGTGCTGGCAGCTAAGGTGTGGGCGAAGGCCGGCGGCGCTCTCGGGTAATGTCCCGGTGGGTGGCAGCGGCCACGCGCCGTTGCGTGGCCGTGGTTGTTCCTGCGTGACCTTGCACGGCCACGCAACGGCGCCCGCCGCGGCGGGCAAGCTGTGGCCGTGCCACCCGGCAAACTGGAATGACACTGAACACCGGCGGGCCGGGTGACCCGCCGCGCAGGAACGGAAAGGATGCACCTATGGCAAAGAAGCCGATGGCCTGTACCGACCATTACGCCGACGTGGTGAAGGTGTTGACGTCGCGCGGCCTGTTGCTCGGCGCCTACGATGCCGCCGGAAAGGCCAACCTGATGACCATCGGCTGGGGGGCGCTCGGCGAGGTCTGGGGCAAGCCCGTGTGGATCGTCCTCGTGCGGCCGAGCCGCTATACCTACAAATGCATCGAGGCGCATGGATGCTTCACGGTCAACGTGCCGTCGGCCGCCCTGGCCGAGGCCTGCGACGTGTGCGGGTCCCAGAGCGGGCGGACGGTCGACAAGTTCGCCGCCTGCCGCCTGACGGCCGAGCGGGCGGCCACGGTGGAGGCGCCCGTGGTGGTCGAGTGCCCCATCGTGTATGAGTGCAAGGTGGTGCACGCGAACGACGTGGTCCCGGAGCGCCTCGCGCCCGAGATCGTGGACGGGGCGTACGCCGGCGGCGACTTCCACCGCGTGTACTGGGGCGAGATTCTCGATGCCCGCGCCGAGCCCCAAGCCGCCAAGCTGCTGTGACCGCACGGGCCCTGTGCGCGGCGGGTCAGGAGACCGTACGTGTTTAGCGAGGGTGGCACGGTCACGCGCCGTTGCGTGACCGTGCTTGCTCGCCCACGTGACCATGCACGGCCACGCAACAGCGCGTGGCCGTGCCACCCCGCAATCTGGTGTGGCGCTAAACAGGTACGGAGCCCCGCCGCGCTGGTGCCGGTTCAAGCATGATTATACTGATCAACACCAACCGGATGACGCCGCTGGTCGCGCCGATCGGCCTCGACTACGTGGCGGGGGCGGCGCGGCAGGCGGGGATCGCGACGGACGTGCTGGATCTCGCCCTGGCGGCGGACCCGGCGGCGGCGCTTCGCGATTACTTCGCCGCGCACAGCCCGAACCTCGTGGGCCTGACGTTCCGCAACATCGATGACTGCTTCTGGCCGAGCGGCCAGTCGTTCGTGCCGGGGCTTGCCGAGACGGTGGCGACGCTGCGGACGCTGACCGACGCGCCGATCGTCCTGGGCGGGGTCGGCTTCTCGATCATGCCGGAGCGGCTTCTCCAGGTCACCGGCGCCGACTTCGGCATCCGCGGCGACGGCGAGGAGGCCGTCGTCGCCCTCGCGCGGGAGCTTGAAGGCGCCCGCCGGATGGACCTCGTGCCCGGCCTGCTCTGGCAGCAGGACGAGCGCGTGTGCGGCAACCGGCC
>JAPLML010000245.1 GCA_026387055.1 Planctomycetota bacterium
GTCGAGCGGGATCTGTTCATCGCATTGCAGGAAGAAACCGCCGATGGCGAAACGAACGTGGCCTCCGGAAAGCCCGAGGCTGTAAGCCTGGTTCCACTCGCCCTTGCTGATGATGTAGTCGGCTTCGCGAGAGCGTTTGGAAGCCTTGATCCAACCGGAGATGGTAAGCGCCCTGGAGATGGCGGGGGCGGCCAGTGGTTGACGGGTCTTGCCGTCAAAGGCCTTAACTTCCTTGCGTTCGGCCTGCGCGAGCTTCGCGATTTCCTCTTCGGAAAGAGCGCGGTCAAGAACTCTTACGTCGGCCATTTCGCCGCTGAAGAACCAGCGTCCGCCACCGTACTGTTCGCAACCGACCTGGACGGGGGTGTCGTTGTCTTTGACACTGGCGGGCTTCATGGCGCCGTCGCCACCTTTAGCACTCTGCACCGTCATGGCGAGCGGATGGGTCCCCTTGTTGACCAGTTCGATGCAGAGGAGATTGCGGTTGGCATCGACCCAGGCGCGGGAGGCAAGCGAGGCGTCTCCCTTAGCGTATTCGCCGCGGATTTCGGCAAGCTGCATGTCAACCGTAGTCCTGAAGCTCGCTCCCCGCAACGCCGGCGTGGCAATCCTCACCTGCCCCACCGCCATCACCGACTGGGTGCGGATGCCCCAGAAGTCGTTCTTGCCGATATAGAAGATCACGTGCTCGGCCGGACCGGACTGCATGACGCCCAGGTCGCCATTGCCGATAAGGGGCCCCTTGGCCATACCCGTGCTCGGTCCGCCGACCGGCGCGTTCATCACAATAGCGTGCTTGCCGACAATCTGAGCACCTTCGGGCGACGGTGTTTCGGAGGGTTGCGCCTCGGCTGTGATTGCGACGCAGGCAACCATAAGCATGGGGAGGACGGCGCTAAGAGGCGTAGGCATGAGATCAGCTCCCGTGTTTGTCACTGGATGATCGACTGCGCCAGGGGCGGCCCTCCCGAGTTGCTCCCCCGTGCGGATCAGCACGCCCGGAATCCCCGCAGTCGGCTCTGCCGCCGCCGACCATGAGAGCGACGATGGCAACGGCCAAGACAAGGATCTTGCGGAACAGAACCAGGTCTTCTCCTGAACGCATCGTTGCCGTCTCAGCAAGATCAGATCTCCGGGGAAACCTCGCGGACCTCGCCATTGACGCGCACCTTGACCTTGGCGTTCTTGTCCGGCGCCTTATCGGCGACGATGTGGAAGGCGGTCACTTTGCCATCCTCCCAGGTGCAGTCCACCTTGTAGCCGCCGCGCGCACGCAGGCCGATGAAGAAGCCTTTCCTGGCCCACGCCTTCGGGCAAGCCGGCAGCAATACAATTTCGCCGGCGTGGCTCTGAAGCAGCATCTCGGGGATGGCGCCAGAGATGCCGAAGTTGCCGTCCATCTGGAACGGCGGGTGATTGCAGAACAGGTTGGGCAATGTGTTGTAAGTGATCAGCCCGCGCACCATGATTCCTGCACGCTCGGCCTCGCCCAATCGAGCCCAGACGCCGCAGCGCCAAGGCCAGGTCCACGAGCGGCGGCTGTCGCCAATCGTCGTATCCACGGCGAACGGCTTGCCCGTCGTCTCCTCATGGTCGTTGCTGCGAGCCTTCAGGCTCTTGATGGCCGCCTTGGCAAGTTCCGGCGTTCGAGTGGGGCTTATCTGCCGGCCCGGATACACGGCGAACAGGTGCGACGTGTGGCGATGGGTATCGTTCGGGTCGTCGCGGTCCGCCTGCCACTCCTGGAGCTGGCCCCACCGGCCGACCTTGTTCGGCGCCAGGTGCGCCTGCATGTCGGCCACCTTCTCCTGGTAATCGGCATCCACGCCGAGCGCCCCGGCCATCTCGCGATAGTTCTGGAAGAGGTCCCAGATGATCTGCTGATCGTGCATCACACCGTCCTCGCGCGGGCCATGTTCGGGCGACCAGCCGTTCGGAGCCACGCGGGTGCCGTCCGGGAGCTTCTTCAGATGGTCCTCCCAGTACTGACAGATTCCCTTGACCATCGGATAGCCCTGCTCTCGCAGGAACTTCTTGTCCTGCGTGAAGGCGTAGTGTTCGGCCATGTGCTGGGCGTACCACGCGCTGGCAGGAATGTTCCATTCCCAGCCGTTGCCCCCGAAGATGCTCTGGCTGGTGCGGGCGGTCCAGCTGCGCGTCTCCTGGCCGAACGCCTTGCGCGTGGCGATGCGGCACGGCTCGGCGCAGGCCGTGACGAAATCCAGGAGCGGCTCGGCGCACTCCGGCAAGGCGGTCGATTCGGCGCCCCAGTAGTTCATCTGGAGATTGATGTTGTTGTGGTAGTCGCTGGCCCAGGGGGGCGTATTGCTGTCGTTCCAAAGCCCTTGCAGGTTGGCGGGCAGGCCCCCGGGACGCGAGCAACTGGCCAGGAGATAGCGGCCGTACTGGAACATCGTCTGCTCAAGGCCAGGATCGCTGGCGCCTTTGGCATAGGCAGCCAGACGGGCGTCGGTCGGCAGCGCGAGCGTGGCGGCGGCGGACTGCCCCCAATCGACGCGCACGCGAGCGAGCAAGGGGGCCAGATCGTCAAGGTGCGCCTTTCGCAGGGCCTCGAATGACTTGCCCTCGGCGGCGGCAAGTTCCTTGGCAATCACGGGCCCCGGCGCTTGCCCGCGCCAGTTGGCCTTGAAAGACGGTGCGTAATCCGTGCGCGCGTCGACCAGAAGCGTCAGGCACTCGCATCCGGCGAAGACGATCGAGTCGCCGTCAGCCTTCACGCTGCCGCCCACATGAAGCACCCGCACCCCGCAGGCGTGCTTGAGCGCGTTGGGCATGGTGGCATCCCAGGACAGACCCTTGGCGTCGGCGACGGTCTTCGCGCCGGGCTGGCCGGGAGTGAGACGCAACCGCCCGGAGAGCGCGCCGGCTTTCTCGCCGTTCTTCGTCGCAAGGTAATGGAAAACCATGACCTGCTCCGGCCGGCTGGCGAAGGCCTCGCGGGTGAAGACCACACCGTTCTCGGAGAACGTCGTGGCGTGGATCCCGGTCGAGATGTCCAGCGCGCGGCGGTAGTCGGTGGGCACGGCTTCGGACGCCCCTCGGCCCAGCGCGACTCCTTCGAGGGCGATTTCCGCCAGTTGGAAATGGCTTGCGCCCTGGGGGACGAATGAAAAGCGGTAGAAGCGGCAGGAGACCGGCTTCTCGATGGTGAATCGCATGGTCTGGTGGCGCGACTCGAACGGCTTGCCCAGGGTGCGACGGTCGAGTTCGTTCCAGGTGGTTCCGTCGGCGGAGCCGGCCAGCACCCATTCCTGCGGGTCGCGCGCCGGCATATCGTCGGCGCTGGTGATCCTGTAGGAGGCGACCGCCTTGGCCGTCGGCAACTCGGCTTGCCAGACCACCAGCTTGCCTGGACCATCGATGCACCACTTCGTGTCGTCCCGCCCATCGACGGAATTCTCGATCGACTTACCGTCTCCCTTCTCGTGGCCGCTGGGGGAGGTCACTCGCACTTCGGACGACGCCCCGAACTCCACGAACAGGTCGCCGAAGTTTCGATAGCTGCCGAATCCATGGTCGCCGCATTCATAGCCGCCGTCCCAGTTGTTATCGCCCGACCAGAGAGAGTTCTCATTGAACTGGATTCGCTCACTACTGACGCCGCCGAAGAGCATCGCCCCCATGCGGCCGTTGCCAATGGGCAGGGCCTCGCCCGACCATTCCTTGGCCGGCTTGATGTACCACAGCGTGAGAGGCGCGTTCTGCCGGCCCTTCGTATCCAATGCCGCCGCCGTCTGCGCGCCGGCCGCGTTGGCTGCCACGCCAAGGAGAAACATGAGCGTCAGGATCCCAACGATTGGATGGAGAGAGGGTGGTGTTCTCATGGTTTGCCTCGCAACCTGGGTCGACGGACGACGGCCTTCTTCCGAGGCTCCTCGCCGGGAAGGGGCATCTTCCCGCTGGTAAAGTACTCCTTGATGTCCTTCATCTGGTCGTCGGGTATCTGCCGCGGGAAGGCGAACACCGGGGCATCGGTGACGTAGCGGCGGAGGTAGCGCTCGGCGAAGACGCCGGCGCCGGTCAGGGCGTCGGCCGAGAGGTAACGGACGTCGTCTCCCGTCTGGTGTCCGAAGCTGGTCGTGCCGCCATATCGGGCGAACTGCACGTTCGGAACGCCCACCGCCGCCAGCGGCGTGCCGTCGGAGCTCATCGGCTTCTTCTGCACCTCGCAGGCCATACCCATCTCGCTGGCCAGCAGACGCACTGAAGCGCCTACGTCTTCCGAGCCATTGAAGGTCGCGAGGTACCGGCCGAGGATGCAGCCGTGCACGTCGATGTTGAACGTGAGGCGGTGCCTGTCGCACTCGGTCTTGTCGACTTTCTCGTCGAAGGACGCGACCTTCTTGTCGCGGCGGGCCTTGCGGGCCAGCAGGTTGGCATAGCAGATGCTGCCACAGAGGCCTGTCTCCTCGGCGGCGAAGGCAATGAACCGCAACGTCCGCTTGCTGGGCCGGCCGGCGAGCACTCGTGCCAGCTCCATCATCACGGCGGTTCCGCCCGCGTTGTCGGCAGCGCCCGGGATGCGCCAGTGGCTGTCGTAATGGGCGCAGATGACGACGATCTCGTCGGCAAAGTCGGTGCCGGACTTCTCGCCGATGACGTTGAGACTGTAGGACTTCTTCTCACTGTTTCGCAGAACAAGCCGGGCCCGGCGGGCGCGCTGCTTGATGATGTCCAACCCGTCCAGGTGACGGATCGTCGCCATCGGCAGGTTGCCGTAGGTTCTCCGGTTCTCGTCCCGGAGGACGGCCCGGCTGAGGCCCTCGCGCAGGGTCGGGTCGATGGTGACAATCGCCTGGGGGCCGTGGCTGATCACGCGGGGACGGTCTTCCGCACGAACAGTCCCACAGGCCAGTACGATCTTGTCCTTCATCGCCGGCCTGAGATACTCCAACTGCCCTGTCTCGGCGAAGAAGATCTCGCCTTCCACTCCGTCGGGGGGCGTGCTCTTGCTGAGCAGGACCGGCTCGGCCGGCACCTGCCGCCATCGCCCGCCCTGGAGGACTTCGAGAACGCACTTGTGGTTGCCGTAGGTGATGGACGGGAAACGCTGTTGAGTCACCTTCAGGCCGAGGGACCTGAATACGCCGGCGATGTACGCCGCGGCCTTGTGCTCGCCCGGACTGCCGGTCAGCCGGGGGCCGATGGTTACCGCCAGGCGCTCCAGGTGCCGGAATGCCTTCTCGCCGTCAAAGGCCGTGACTTCCGCGGTCATGTCTGTTGCTCCCCCTTGCGCAATTCCCGCAACGCCTCCACGAGCCGGTCCACCTGCGAAAAGCTGTTGTAGATGTGCGTCGAAACACGAACGACCTGATGCGGCCCCTCGCGCCATACGGGCGCCGTGATCCGATAGCGCTGGAGGAGCGGCTCCCGCAGCTTCATCTCCCCGAACCCGCTCAGACGAAACGTGCTGATGGAGCCCGTCATCTCCGGGTGCGTCGGCGACAGGAGTTCCGCCCAGTCGAACTCCGACATCCGTCGTCGCAGGTAGCCGGCCAACTGACGTCCCCGCTGCGCGATCCGCTCCAAGCCGATGTCCGTCTGGAATCGGACCGCCTCGCCGGTGGCCACCTGCTCCGGCAGGCTCGCCGTTCCCCACTGCTCGATGCCCCACATGTACGGCTTGCCGTTGATCAGGGGCCGGCCGTCGCCATCCTTCGTCGTGCCGTTCTTGCTGTAGCCCCAACCGACGACGAGGTGCTTCATCCGCTCCTGCACCTCTGGGGCAACGTGCAGGAACCCGACGCCCTTGGGCGAACAGAGCCACTTGTGGCAGTTCCCGCCGTAGAAGTCGCAGCCGTAAGCCCGCAGGTCCAATGGGATCATGCCCGGGGCGTGCGCCCCGTCGATGACGATCAACGCGCCGTGGGCATGGGCGAGGTCGGCGAGAGCCTTCACGGGTGCGATCAACCCGGTGCCGGTGGTGACGTGGCTGCACAGGACCAACCGAGTGCGGTCGGTGATCGCCGCCTCGAAGGCCTTCACCACATCCCGTGGGCCCTCCGGAGGGATCGGGATCGAGGCCCTGCGCAAGGTGACACCCCATCGCCGGCTTGCGTTGTGCAGACAGTTGTCAATCGCGCCGTACTCCTGGTCGGACGCGAGGATCTCATCGCCGTCCTGCCAGTCGAGGCCGTTGACCACGGCGTTGACCGCCACGGTGACATTCATCAGGAAGGTCAGGTCCTCGGGGCAGGCGTTGACGAGCCCCGCGAGGCGACGGCGCGCCTGCGCGACGCCTTCCAGCAGGCCGTCGCGATTCGCGGTCGGGTTCAGCTCCTGCTCACGGATCGCGGCGATCAGCGCGTCGTACACGGGGCGCGCGAGCACGCCCCACGATCCTGTGTTGAGATAGATCTGGTCCGGATCGTTCAGAAACAACTGGCGGACGGCGTCCCACTTCGACTCCTCTGCTGCCGTGGTCGGCCAGTCAGGTGTAATGGCAGGCATTGTCCATGTACCCTTCTTTCGAGGCGGCGGAGGCTGTCCCATCCGTAGTTGAAGGTTAGGAAAGGTAGCGGCTCCAATCCGCCGAATCGGTAAGATCCGGTTGGAACCAGAAGAAAGGAGCCACCACGTGAGGACAGCCTACCAGGTTTGTGACACGAAGGATAGCCGTCGCCTGGCGGATGTCGCCGCAAAGTGATAATGTCCGGTTTCCGCAAAGTAGAATTGTCCTCTTTTCGGGGCTGCCCCCGAGGGAGGACAAGGAGTGGAACTGCGGATGAGCCGGAAGGAACGGGATCGGTTGAAGGTGGCGGCGGCATTG
>JAPLML010000125.1 GCA_026387055.1 Planctomycetota bacterium
GGCGCCGCCGGGTCCGGAGCGACCGCCCGAGGGACCGCCCGGCGGCCTGCCCGAGCCCGCACCTCGCTGATCAGGGGCGCCACGGAACTCACAGGTCCTCACACCATACGCCGGTGCATTCCATCGGGATCACACCGGTTGGATGGGAGCCCAACCATGAAACGCACGCTGGTTCACGCTGCTCTTGTGGCGTTGCTGGTGGGCTCGGCCTTTGCCGCTGAGCGCCCCCTGAGTTACCCCATCGTCGGAACAGGACAGACCAAGTGTTACGACAATTCAGGGGAGATCGCGCCGCCCGGTCCGGGACAACCGTTCTATGGCCAGGACGCTCAGCACCCTGGCCCCCAGCCGTCCTATCGCGACAATGGCGACGGCACCGTGACCGATTTGAACACGGGCCTGATGTGGGTCCAAACGCGGGTTGGGAAGGTCACGTGGGACGCCGCCGTTGCAGGCGCGGCCGCTTGTCGGGTCGGCGGCCACAGCGACTGGCGGATGCCGACCATCAAGGAACTCTATTCGCTGATCAGCTTCACCGGCGGCTTCCACCCGGAGGGCAACTCCATACCCTACATCGACACGCGCCATTTCGGTTTCAAGTACGGGGACCCGTCCGCGGGCGAGCGCCCGATCGATTGCCAGGACTGGTCCGCAACGCCATACGTCAGCACGACGATGAACGGCAATGCCACCGTATTCGGCGTGAACTTTGCCGACGGCCGGATCAAGGGTTATCCGAAGTACCGAAGGGGACCCGGCGGCGGAACCGTGAACACGCTGTACGTCCGCTACGTCCGCGGCAATCCGAACTACGGCAAGAACGACTTCCACGACAACGGCGATGGCACCATCACCGACCGCGCCACGGGCCTGATGTGGTCCAAGGCCGACAGCGGCAGGGGTATGAACTGGGAGGCCGCGCTGGCGTGCGTCCAAACGAAGAACAAAGAGAACTATCTGGGCCACAACGACTGGCGCTTGCCGAACGCCAAGGAATTGCAGAGCATCGTCGATTACACGCGGGCGCCGGCCGTCACCCAGTCGCCGGCCATTGACCCGATCTTCCAGACCACCAGGCTCAGCGACGGCGAGTATCCCTTCTTCTGGACCGGCACGACCCACCTGGATGGGCCTCCCGACCGGCAAGGGACGGCCGCCATCTACGTCTCCTTCGGCCGCGCGTTGGGCTGGATGCAGTTCCCGCCCGGCCGGGGCGACTATCGGCTGCTCGATGTCCATGGCGCCGGGGCGCAGCGCAGCGACCCGAAGCGCGGCGATCCCGCCGCCTTCCCGCACGGCCGCGGACCGCAGGGCGACGTCATCATGATATTGAATTACATCCGTTGCGTCCGAACGGGCGCCGCGCCCTGAGAGCCCTGAGGCGCGCCCTGATTGTCGGCGCCCTCCTCGCCAGCGCAGCGTCGAGTGCCTGATCGAGCTGTCCTTCCTCCATGGCCGCGAGAAGCTCAAAGCCTTCCCCGTCCGCTCCGAGATCGTCTTCGAGAACGAACTGCCGTAACGCGCTTGCCTAGCTCGCCGTGCCGCCCCTGGCGGTGTCATTCCGAGCGAGGGAGGGAGTCGAGGAATCTAGCCGCGGTCTTTGCCGCCTTTGCCGTGCCCCTTCTCATGTGCCACGGCTTGCCCCCCAAGCCCTGGCTGGCATCTCCTATCCTACGGTGCGAGTCTATGCAACTATTGACTCACATCGCCCCTCCGGGTACTCTCGTGGCATAATGTATAGGGCAGTATGATGCCCACCGTGATCTGCATACTAACGATCACAAGGGGATGCCGGCGTGGCCATGAAGAAAGCGGAAATGCAACAGCACCACGCGCAGTATGAGTCTCTGATTGCCCAGGCTCAGGCGGCGCGGCGAGAAGGCTTGTTCCAGAAGACAATCCAATTGGCCCTCGCGGCGGGCGAACATATTGATGGCATGATGAAGTATGAACGAAAGCGTGATGACACGCGGTTTACCGGCATCGAAGCACTCGACATGGTCCTGCGATATGGGCCCCTGCTTCTTGATTTTCGGAGTCTGGACAAGCTCGAACAGCTTCTTGCGGGGCGCAGGCGAGTCGACAAGAACACCTGCGTAGACTATGAACAAGAATTGGTCAAGGCTAAGGCGCGGATGTGGCAGAACCACAAGTTCTGGGACCATTTGGAGAAGAACCCGGACTGCAGGCAGGACGAACTCCGCCAACGGCTTGGGGGCGATCAGGAAGATTGGCGGCGCACGGCCGAGATGTGGGAGGACATGGGCTTGATCCGTCGCGCTCCCGAAGGCGGGTCCTATCGCCTGACCTTGATGACGCAAATGCGGGAGGTGGTCAAGGCCAAGTGCCCGTCATGCGGTAACGTGGCCGAAGGTGCCAAGGCCGAGTTCCTTGACAGCGTGCCCTGTTGCGCATGTAAAGAGAATGTACTCCTCGTGATCCTTTCGCGGGAATGAAGCAGCACCCACAAGGAGTTGCGCATGATCTACGTCATCTTCTTCGTGCTGGGGTTCGCTGGCGGGGGCAGCACGGTCTTCGTGGCCTTTCTCGCCAAACGGGGCTTGCTCCTGGCGCAGAAGAAGAAGCAGAATGTGCAGGTCCAGAGGCTGAGTGCAACTGCACACGCCTTGAAGGAACGGGAAAACGAGTTTGCGGAAGCGATGAAGGTACGAGAAAGCGAGTTCGCGCAAGCCCTCAGTGCTCGTCAGCACCAGCTTGCCGAGCTTAAAGCTAAGTTGACGGCCGAAGAGAAGGACCTTGAAGCACGCGCGGTGTCATACACTGAAGTGCTGGGGGAGAACGCCATCCTCAAACGCGATCTGCGGAATCTGGACGTGAATCTCCGGAAGCTGGAACTGGACCGCAACCAGCAGCAAGAATCGCAGCAGGCGCTCGATGAGCGCTGCAAGGAACTTGGCGCAAGGTATCTTAAGGAAAACGTCAAGTGGATCGGCGCGTCCCTTACGGCCAATAATTTCACCGCCTGCAAACAACGTTTGCTGGATGTCATCGAAAGGTGCCGTGGCATTGGCCTGTCCGTTCCAGAATCGCACCAGGCCGCTTTGGTTGTGGACCTCAAGGCCGAGTTTGAGCGGTTGGTGCGGGTGGCCCTGGAGCGTGAGGAGCAGGCACGCATCAAAGCGCAGATCCGCGAGGAGCAGAAGCTTCAGAGGGAGATCGATCGCGAGATGAACCAGTTGGACCGTGAACGCGCCGCCATTAAGGCCGCACTCGATAAGGCCCTGGCGGAAGCCAGGGACGAGCACAATGAGGAAGTGGAGCGGCTCAAAGCCAGATTGGCGGAAGCAGAGGAGAAGGTCCAGCGAGCCAAGTCCCGCGCCCAAATGACGAAGTCGGGGTATATCTACATCATCTCCAACGTAGGTTCTTTCGGAGAAGGCGTCTTCAAGATTGGGATGACCAGGAGGCTTGAGCCTGGGGACCGCGTCAGAGAGCTTGGCGACGCCTCAGTCCCTTTCCCGTTCGATATTCACATGATGGTCTCGTGCGACGATGCGCCCAAGCTGGAGAATGCGCTCCATCGGGCTCTCCACAAGACTCGTCTCAACAAGATCAAGCCGCGTAAGGAGTTCTTTAGAGCGGACATTGAGCACATCCGTAAGATCGTGCAGGAGAACCACGGAGAGGTGGAGTACGTCGCCAACGCCGAGGCACTCCAATATCGGCAAAGCATCAGCATGTCCGAAGATGACGCCCAGTACATCGAGGAGGTCTATGCGGTGGAGGACGAGGAAGAGGAGCCCATTGCTGACGACGCCTGAGCCTTACCGGCTTCCGCTTCAGCCCATGAAGACCTCGGGGCTCACCTTGAATCGCTCGGCCAGCTTCCTCAGGTGCTCGACGGTCAGCGACCGTTGAACGACAAGAAGGAAGAACAGACACGGTCATCACGGGTTGGCAAGCAACCCGTGGCACATGAGAAATCGGCACGCCAAACGCGGCGGGTCGGGAGACCCGCCGCGCGAGGTTGCCGGCGGCGCTACGCCCCCGCCTTCGCCGCCGCGTGGGAGGCGGAGGATTTGGCGCGGCTCGGCTTCGCGGATACCTTCGACGGCTTGGCGGAGACGGGCGCGGGGGCGGCGGGCTCCGGCGCCGCTTCCTTGGCGGCCTTGGGCGCGCGGGACTTCGACTTGGAGAGCACGAGCGGCAGGGCGTCTTCCATGTGGGCGATGTAATGGAAGGTCATGTCGCCGCGGATGTTCTTCGGGATCTCCTCGACGTCCTTGCGGTTCCGGTCGGGCAGGACGATCTCCTTGATGCCGGACCGCTTGGCCGCGAGGACCTTCTCTTTGATGCCGCCGACCGGCAGGACGAGGCCGCGCAGGGTGATCTCGCCCGTCATGGCCACGTCGCTGCGGACGCTCTGCTGCCTCAGGAGCGACATCAGGGCCGTGAAGATCGTGATGCCCGCGCTGGGGCCGTCCTTGGGCGTCGCGCCGGCCGGGATGTGGATATGCAGGTCGCGCCTGCGGAAGTTCGTGGCCGGGATGCCCCACCTCTCGGCGCGCGAGCGGATGTACGCCAGGGCCGCCTGGGCCGATTCCTTCATCACGTCGCCGAGCTGGCCGGTCAGGGTCAGTTTGCCGGCGCCGGGCATCGAGGGGGCCTCGATGAAGAGGATGTCGCCGCCGGCGGGGGTCCACGCGAGGCCCGTGGCGACGCCTGGCGTGGAAGTCCGCAGCTTGACTTCCGGCAGGAATTTCTCAGGGCCGAGGGTGTCGGCGATGTTCTGGGCGGTGATGCGGGCGGTGTGCTTGTCGTCGCGGGCGATCTTGCGGGCCACGCCGCGGCAGACGGCGGCGACCTCGCGCTCCAGGTTCCGCACCCCCGCCTCGTGCGTGTAGTAGCGGATGATCTGCCGGAGTGCCCCCGGCGTGAACTGGACCTGGTTGGCCGTCATGCCGTGCTCGCGGCGCTGGCGGGGCACGAGGTACCGCTGGGCGATGGCCAGTTTCTCCTCCTCGACGTATCCCGGCAGGGTGATGATTTCCAGCCGGTCCTTCAGCGCCGGCGGGATCGGGTCCAGCATGTTCGCCGTGCCGATGAAGAGCACCTTGGAGAGGTCGAACGGCACGTCGAGGTAATGGTCGGTGAACGAGAAGTTCTGCTCCGGGTCGAGGACCTCCAGGAGGGCCGAGGTCGGGTCGCCGTGCCAGTCGTGGCCGAGCTTGTCGACCTCGTCGAGCATGAAGACCGGGTTGTTGACGCCGGACTTGCGAAGCTCCAGGATGATGCGGCCGGGCAGGGCCCCGACGTAGGTGCGGCGGTGGCCGCGGATTTCGGCCTCGTCTCTCATGCCGCCGAGGCTGACGCGGACGAACTTGCGGCCCATCGCGCGGGCGATGCTCTGGCCGAGGCTCGTCTTGCCGACGCCGGGCGGCCCCACGAAGCACAGGATCGGGCCGCGCAGGTCCGCGCGCAGTTTTCGGACCGCGAGGAACTCCACGATGCGTTTCTTCGGCTGCTCCAGCCCGTAGTGGTCGTGGTTGAGGATTCTCTCGGCCTCGTCGAGGTCGATGCGATCGATGGTGCTCTTGGACCAGGGCAGCTCCGCCAAGTACTCGATGTACGTGCGGGCGACGTTGAAGTCCGGGGCGTGGACGGGCATGGCCTCGAGGCGCTTCAGCTCGCGCTCGGCCTCCTGGCGGACCTTGGGCGGCATGCCGGCGGCCTCGACCTCGGCTTCCTCGATGCGGTCGCGGGCGTCGGCCTGAATCTTACTGGCGAGCTCCAGGACCTCGATCTCGCGCTGCATGAGCTCGGTGGCGGTGCGGAGGCGCTTGGCGACATGGGCCTCCTCCAGCAGGGCCTGCTTCTTGGCCACGTCGATGTTCATGTTGGCGGCGATGAAGTCGGCCAGTTGGCCGGGGGCTTCGATGGCGGTGACCACGGCCACCGCCTCCTGCGGAATCCGCGGCGAAAGCTCGATGATCCGGCCGATCAGCCGCCGGGCGGTCACCACCAGGGCCTGGAGCTCGGTCCCTTCCTCGACCATGTCGGGCAGGGGGGCCAGATTGGCGCGGAAGAACGGGTCCGTCTGCGTCAGCCCCTCCACCCTTACGCGCCCGATGGCCTGGATGATGACGGTCTGGTTGTCGTCGGGCATCCGGACGAGCTTTAAGACCCGCACGGCGCAGCCGACGCGGTAGACGTCGTCGAACGCGGGCTCATCCTGGGCGGCGTCCTTCTGGGTGACGACGGCAAGGAGCCGGTCGCCCATGACCACATCCTGCACGAGGGCCAGGCTGCGCTTCCGCCCGGAGTCCACGTTGGTCGGCAGGAGGATGCAGCGGCGGAAGTGCCCCTCCTCGATTTCCATCTGATGCAGACATATCTTGCCGCGCGGGGTGGGGTCCTCGCGGAACCCCGCCACGGTCAGGTGGCGGCCCTCGGTGAAGACCTCGATGTCGTCTCGCCGCACGCCCGCCAGCTCGACGATGATCTCGTAATGGTCGGCCATCTCGCAGATGTCGACCGCCGGGATCCAGTCCGGGTGTTTCCCGCCCGGCGAAAACCCCGTGTGGAGCACCTTGTGCACGAGGTCCGACACGTGCTGAGCCAGGTGGCTCATATTGTCCGGCGGGCCCTGGACGAGAATGGCGGGACGCATCGTGCGCTCCTTTATGAGGGGCAGATACCTCCCTCCACTATAGTCATTTGCGCGGCGAGGGGCAATATGGCAGACTTCAGAAAGGCGGGAACCGGTTGCCGGTTCCCGCCGTTGTTGTCATTCCCCGCGGATTTGCACCTTGCGCGGCTTGGCCTCGGCTTTCTTGGGCAGGCGGATCTCCAGGACGCCGGCGTGGGCCTTGGCCTCGACGTTCTGGGCGTCGACCGGGGCCGGGAGCGCCAGCGTGCGCGTGAACGCGCCGTAGCGCCGCTCCACGCGCAGGTAGTTGTGGCCTTCGGTCTCCTTGCCGTCGCGTTTCTCGCCCCGGATGGTGAGCACGTCGCCGGTGACAGAGATATCGAGATCCTTGGGCTCGATTCCGGGAATCTCGACGTTCACGAGGACGGCGTCGTCGGTCTCCGCCATGTCGAGGGGGGGCGACCATTCCGCCAGGCCGAACGGCTCGGCGGTGCTCGACCAGAACCGGTTCAGGAGCTCGTTCATCTCGTCGCGCAGGGAGGCCAGCGTGGCCCCCGGCATCGTGCGGCCGCGATA
>JAPLML010000369.1 GCA_026387055.1 Planctomycetota bacterium
CAGATAAACGACGCCGCGAGCCGACCTATTGCGTGAGACCGGCCGGCCGACGCACTCCCTTGCAGGTCGCGACTAAACAATCGGTGCCGCTCTTCGCCGTTCAATCCGCAATTCGACATCCGCCACTGCCTTATCCCTTGAGTCCCGTCATCGCGTTGCAGCGGATGAAGGTCTTCATGGTGGCGAAGAACAGCACGATCAGCGGGAGGCTGAAGACGGTCGAGGCGGCCATCAGGAGGTGCCAAGGCGTGCCGCCGTGCTCCGCGTAGAACGCCTGGAGCGAGAGCGAGAGCGTGAACTGCGACGGGTGGTTCAGGTAGATCAGCGGGCCCATGAAGTCCTTCCACGTGCCGAGGAACGTGAACAGGGCGACCATCGCGATGGCCGGCCGCGACAGCGGCACCACCACGTGCCACAGGATTTCGAGCTCCGTGCATCCGTCGATCCGTGCCGCATCCAGGAGGTCCTTCGGCAGGCCGAGGAAGAACTGCCTCAAGAGGAAGATGAAGAACGCCGAGCCGAACCACGACGTGACCCACAGCGGCTTGAACGAACCCACCCATCCCAGGTCGCGGTACACAAGGTACACGGGGATCATCGTGATGGCGAAGGGGATCATCATCGTCGCCACCGTGACGGCAAACAGCACCCCCCTGCCCTTGAACTCGAGGAACGCGAAGCCGTAGCCCACCAGCACCGACGAGATCACCGCCCCCGCCACGGTCATGAGGCAGAGGAACAGCGTGTTGGCGAGGCACCGCACGAAGCCAACGCGCCCCAGGGCGATCGGGTAATTCTGCGGGATGACGCGGCTGGTCTTCGCGATCCGGCCGGCGGGCAGGACCTCCCAGGCCCGCGTGACCTCGCGGTCGGTCGATCCCACCTCGCGCATGTCGGTGTCCGCCGCACGCCACTCGCGCACCACCCACAGGGCCGAGCCGTCCGCCGCCGGCTCGACCCGCCTCACGAGCTCGGCCGGGACCTTGCGGCCGGAACAGAGCGTCAGCGTGCTCGTCGACGGATCGAAGCGGTTCTTGTCGTCGGCCAGGACCTTCATCGGGGGCGTGACCTGGGTGTCCATCTGGCCGAGCTCCTGCTCGTTAAAGACGGGGAACTTCTGCCACGTCTCCCGGCCGAACGTCAGCCACAGTTCGCCGGCCGAGAACGCCTCCTGGGGCCGGACGACGTAGAACGGCTTGTCGGGCGCCGGCTTGATCTCGCGCTCCAGGACGACCTCGTACCGGCGGCCGTCGATGGTCGCCTGGTGGCCGGCGCCCAGGAACACGTCGGAGACGCTCTCCGGGTACTTCATCGTCTCGCTCAGGGGCTTGAGGGACGTGGCGATCATCCACACGAGGGGCATGAGAAAGAAGAGTGCTCCCGTGGCAAGGATGGCGTGGATGACCATCCGCAAGTACCACGGCGCCCGTTTTTCATCGCTTACAGCCATGCCGGAAATCCTCGATGACCCGCCGCTTCCGCGGCGTACGTGTTTGGCGTGGGTGGCACGGTCACGCGCCGTTGCGTGACCGTGCTTGCCCCCCACGTGACCATGCACGGCCACGCAACAGCGCGTGGCCGTGCCACCCGGCAATCTGGTATGACACTGAACACGTACTCTGCGGCGGGCTCGAACAACGACCTCGCTACCGCCCAGCGTAATAGACGCGCTTCTGCGAGATCCGGAACGCCAGGATCGTCAGCGCCACGATCATCAGGAACAGCACCCACGCCACCGCCGAGGCGTACCCCACCCGCTGGTACTGGAACGCCTGGTCGTATACAAACATGGCGACAAAACGTGTCTTGTCCTCCGGCCCGCCGCCGGTCATGATGTACGGCTCGGCGAAGACCTGGAACGTCCCGATAATCGACATGACGACGTTGAACAGGATGACGGGCGAGATCATCGGCAGGGTGATCTGCCAGGTCTTCTGGAGCCAGTTGGCCCCGTCGATGTCGGCCGCCTCGTAAAGATCGACGGGCACGTCCTGGAGCTTCGCCAGGTAGATGATCGCCATCTGCCCCACGCCCCACAGCGACATGACGATCAGGGCCCACAGCGCCCACGACGGCGCGAACGAGAGCATCGAGGGCATCGGGTTCCCGTCGGCCAGCCACCCCGGCGAATGCAGGGTCTTGATGTCCACCGGCATCAGCCAGTGCAGGAGGGCGTAGAGGCCGGCCGCCGCCGCCACCCCCAGCGTAACCACGGCGATGGACATCAGGCACCGGCGGGCGCCCCGCTGCTCACGGAACGCCTTCCCGGCCATCAGCGCCAGGGCCGTGGCGCCCAGCGCCGCGGATACCGCCAGCGCCCCCGACGCTGCCGTCAGGAAGTTGTGGCCGCGCAGGGCCGCCTTCAGGTTGAAGTACAATGCGGCACACCGGTCGGCCGCGTTCATCAGGCCCGCCAGCACGATGTTCAGCAGGCCGAACTCCGGGTTGAAGATCCACAGCCACAGGATCGCCACCACCACCGTCGGCACGAGGTGCGGAATGTAGAAGATGACGCGGTAAAACGATTGGCCGCGGATGCGGGCGTTCAGGAACATCGCC
>JAPLML010000390.1 GCA_026387055.1 Planctomycetota bacterium
GCCCGGCAGCGGTCGACCATCTGCCGGAGGCGGTCGGGCTGGGCCACGCCATTGCCGTGGACGAGGAGGAAGTCGGCCGCCGCCGCGATGGGTTCGGGCGGGATCGCCCCGCCGCCCATGCTCGCGCTCACGAGGAGCCGCCCGGCCGGCGACTTCACCTTCCCCTCGCTCCGCTTCTTCACCAGCTCGATGAGCTCGTGCACGCGGGCGGGCTTGAGGATCGCGTGCTCGTAGCGATCCACATTGCACTCGTTATTGATCTCCACCATGACATGGGTGTACCCCTTCGCCAGGAGCCAGTCGGTGGCCGCCTCGACGCCGCAGATAACCGCCTTCTCGTCGGCCAGCCGCTCGTCCTGGCCGAAGTAGAAGTAGCCGAGGATGGCGACCATGCCGAGCTCGTCGGCCCGGTCGAGGATCCGCTCGAGCCGCGCGAGGTACTCGGCCCGCCGGCTGCCGTCGGCCCGCAGGCCGCGTAATGCCACGGCGGCTTGTTCGAGTACCCCTGGGGGCTCCCGCCCTGGAGGTTGATCGTGAACGCGAGGAGCCCGCACTTCCGCCACTCGGGCATGGTGGCGAGGAACTCGCGCGTGTTGCGCTCGGCGTCCCACGCGCCGTCGGGGTACTTCCACAGGTCGCGCGTCTCAGCGTTACGGTCGTCGAAGATCCCCTGGACCATCCGCGAGTTCATGAGGAGGCCTTCGATCTTCATCCCCTGCCAGGAGCGGCCCTCGCAGGTGGGCCGGCCGTTCAGGCGGAACGCCTGGCCCTCGATGCTGACGACGGTCTTTCGGTTCATCTCGGCGGCCTCCGTGGCGGCAAGCGCCAAGGTGAGGAGCGCGATGCCCAACGCAACGAATAGCCCACTTGGTGCGTGCATAGTAGGTCTCCTTCGCCGGCCATTGTCGCAGCGCGTTCCCTGAAACGCAAGATTCACTTGGTTTCCCCACGAAGGCGTGAGATCTTAGTGGTTGACCGCGACTAGCCCGTATGCCTAGTATAGTGGAATGTCACCACCACAAGACAGTTTCTCCCAATGCGATAGGAATTCGTGATGTCCACAAGAGCTTCCTCTGATAAGCAGCGTCCGATGAAGGGAAGACCCTCTAAGCTATCAGATCTAGAGATAGAGGCCATGAGGCTTTACATAACCAGCCGCACAGTGTGCTTGTCTAGTCCAGATGCCAAGAGTCTTTTTGGGACTGCTGTCAAGATCCAGATCGGTACTCGGTATTTCCTCGCAACCGCAGGACACGTGATAAGCTGTGGTACAGAATTTGGCGTAGCGCGTGAACCCGGTAAGCCAGCCCTTAGCCAGTTCATGCATAAGTGGGCAGACGAAGCCCTGGCGGACGTGGGGGTTGCTGAACTGCACCCAGAATCAGCTTGCGCCTTGGGTAACTTTGTTCAGGAAGATGACATACTCTGCCAGTTTGTCCAAGAACACAAATGGCCAGTGTTTGTCTTGGGGTACCCAGAATGCTGCCACGCTCGCATTTCGCCATCAGTTGTGCTTGGTTATGCCATATATGCCGATTCTGACATGCTGCCTCCGCGGGCATGGCCCAAGACTTGGCCCAACAGCGGTTTCGGGCAACCCGATCCCTCACGCGACATTCTGGTTCATTATCCAGAGAAGGCAATGGTCAGCTTTAGCAGACCTGGTTCCCCCTATGATGGGAGAAGAATGCGTCCTAACTCGGTACCTGCCCCACAAGGAGTTAGCGGCGGAGGTGTATGGCTTGCCTCATTTGACGAGAAAAGGAAAACGGGGCTCAGAATCCCGCACCCCAAACTGCTCGCAATACAGGTTGGTTTCGCGAAGCAATTACACCTTCTCCGAGGCAACAAGATCGCGTTCTGGCTAGGTCTGATCGCGCGCCATTGCCCCGACTTGAGGAAGCCGATAGAGTCTTTGCTCTCAAGGCAGCCGTACAGGATTGCCGGCATGTAGTTCATGCTTGCTGTTAGGTGAGTTTTGCTCCGAAGGAAGTCTGCCACCCATGAAAGAGGAGCATGACAATGCAGTGGACCCCGTCTGCGGCATGACGGTGGACCCGGCCGACTCAAGCGGCCCTTACGAGTACCAGGGGAAGGCCTACTACTTCTGCTGCGACGGGTGCCTGGAGCAGTTCCGGGCCGACCCCGAGAAGTACGCGGCGCCCCCGGCGGAGCCCAGCGAGGCGGTTACTGCGCGGCGGGTCGGGTCGAAGACTCGCCGTGGCGAGAGACCCGCCGCGCACGCGCAGGAGGCCGCGCCGCCCGGCGCGATCTACACCTGCCCGATGCACCCCGAGGTCCGTCAGCCCGGCCCCGGCGCGTGCCCCAAGTGCGGGATGGCCCTCGAACCCGAGGCGCCCTCCGAGGAAGAAGCGCCGAACCCGGAACTCGCCGACATGACCCGCCGGTTCTGGGTCAGCCTGGTCCTCACGATCCCCGTGGCCTTCCTCGGCATGTCGGACATGATCCTCGGCGGGGCGATCCAGCACTATCTCTCGCCGGCCGCCCTCAACTGGATTCAGTTGGCCCTGGCCACGCCCGTGGTCCTCTGGGGCGGGTGGCCGTTCTTCGTACGGGGGTGGGCGTCGCTCGTGAACCTCAGCCTCAACATGTTCACGCTCATCGCCTTCGGCACGGGCGTGGCGTAC
>JAPLML010000055.1 GCA_026387055.1 Planctomycetota bacterium
CATCGCGCCGGCGGTGGCGTTCATCCGGTGCTGCCACAAGGCGCTGACGAAGGCGCCCCGCGAGCCGTAGTCGCTCATGAAGTCGCGGGCGAGCATGGCGGGCAGCGCCTGGAGGTCCCCGCCGGATACCGACTTCCAGTATCCCTCGAACACCTGCCGCACCGGCGCCGGAATCGCCTCGGCGCCCGAGAGGCTCAGGCTTGTGCGAAGCACAGCCGCCCCCGTCGGCGGCGCCCGGCGGCGGGGCCCCAACTTATCGAAGGTATCGCCATAGACCTGCTTCAACGCCGCGACGGCCTCGCCGGCGGGCATGGCCTGGGCGAGCTCCTCGGCCGTCTCGCGGGCCGATTCCTTGTCGCCCATGTCGGCGTACAGGTCGACGAGGACCTTGAACGTCTCCTCCCGCAGGGGAAAGTCGGCGTAGCGGTCCAGCAGCCTTTCGGTCAGCGCCGCCGCCCGCGGCGCACTCCGGAGGTCTTCGCGCTGGGCCAGTTCATCCCCGTGCGCCCACAGCGCGTAAGGAGCGTAGCGGCTCCCTGGGCAATCGGTGTAGATTTTCTCGATGGCCGCGAGGCCGGCCGGGTCCCGCCGCTCGGAGACGAGGCACCGCGCCACGTCAACCGTCCAGAGGGCGCGGGCCGCGACGTCGTCGGCCGACGCGGGATCCTGAACCGTGACCGAGAGCGACGCCGGATCGGCGACGCCTTGGACGGCGACGCTGTATTTCCCCGCCGCGGGAAACACGAACTCGGCGGGCGAGCGGTCATTGTTCTCCGGGCGCCCCAGGACCATCAGCACCTTGCGGCTCCAGGTCTTGCCCGGCGCCAGCGTGAGAGTTGCAGGAACCGCCCTCGTTGGCCCGCGCAGGACCCACAGTGGCCGCGGGGCGCCGCTGTTTCCTGTCCGCCGCACCCTGACCTCCAGAAATTGCTCCTCGCGGAATTCCACGGTCTTATCCGATGCGTTGCGCCACGTCAGGCGGAGGACCACGGGCTCACCCGGAAGGACGGTGTCCGCCATGACCGCCGCCTGACGCTGAAGCCCGGTCGGCGGTTCGGCGGCACGCGCTGGGGCGGGCGCGCAACATACGAGCACAGAGAAACCGATCATCACAGGCCGCTGAAGGAAAACCCGGAGGTGCGCCATGCGGCTCACGATCCCTCGCTCAGGCGCTCGTAGTAGCGTTTCAGATAGTCCTCGTAGCCGCGGGGCATCGGCTTTTCAAGGGCATCGAGCACGTCTTTCTTGACCTCGTTCGGCAAGGCGGCGCTGGAGTCCTTGCGGATGCGGACCTCGCCCGACAGGAGCATCTTCGTGCCCTTGAGGCTCTCCAGGATCACGTCCTTCTGGCGGAGGGCGTTCTGGTAGCGGCCCGCGAGGATGTCGCGCTGGACCTTGCGCATGCCTTCGATCGCCTCGTCGAGGGCGAACGAGTCATAGTTCTTGACCGCCAGGCCGGCCTTGACGCCTTCGGCCTTGTTGCGGAGCTGGGCCTGCTTGCCGGCCAAGCTGCCCATGCGCCGCTGGAGCTCGGGCGGGACGGGGCCTTCGAGCCCCTCGCCGCCGGCGCCGGAGACCTTGCCGCCGCCGGTGGCGCCGCCCGCGGCTTCGGGGCTGGAGTCCTTGACCTCGCCCTTCGAGAAGGCGTCGGGCGAGAGGCGCGTGGGCGTGCGGCGGCCGCCCTTGCCGGTGGCCTCTTCCTCGACGAACTCGCCGGAGGCCTTGCCTTGGCGTCCCTCGCCGCTGCGGCCGGAGATCTCGCTGGAGTTGGGCAGGCGGTTGCCCGTCACGCCCTTCGCCGAGAAGTTCGAGATCGGTCCATCCATGGCGTTCCAGCCGGCGCCCTTGTCGGCGGAGTCGGCCGCGGAGCTCGTCACGTCCTCGATTTCCTCAAACAGGTCCTCTTCATGTTCCAGCAGGTCGCCGACGAGGTCCTCCATCTGCTCGGGCAGCTCGGCGTGCGGGACCTCGACGTCCTTGGCGAACTCCTCCTGCTTCCACTTCTCGCGGTCGGGCGTGTCGGGGAGCCACTTCTCGAGGTTCTCGACCGTCTCCTCGGCGGCCTCCATGCCCAGCTCCTCCAGCGGCACAACGATGTCCATCGCCTTCTTCGAGAGGGCGTCGGCGGCCATCTCGACGTCGGTCTTAACCTCGATGAGCTCCTTGACGAGGCTGGGGTTCGAGGCGTCGACCTCGGGGATCTTCGAGAAGTCGGAGATGGCCTCGGTCAGAAACTTGTCCCACTGGTCCTCAATGGCCTTGAGGCGGTCGAGTTCCTTCTGGTCGGTCTCCTGGAAATCATCGACCGGCTTCTTGGCGAGTTCCTTCGACGCCTCGATCACCTTCTTCTGCTCGTTGAGGAGTTCCTTGAGGCGATCGCGCAGCGACTTGAGTTTCTCCAGGGCGTCCTGCGGAAGGTCCGAGGCACTGTTGCGCTTCTCCTCCTCCTTCACCGCGTTTTCGAGCTTGGGGATGATGTCGAGGATGCGCCTGAGGACGGCGATGATCGCGTCCTGGTCGTCGGACAGGGCCTTCGAGAGCGCGGGCAGCGTGGCCAGGCGGGCCGCGTCGGCCAGGTCGCCGATGGCCTTGGCCTTGGCCATGGCCGCGGCCATCTCGTTGGCCGTCAGCACGTTCAGCGTTTCCTTGAGGGCCATCGTGTCGGCGTCGAACGCGATCTCCTTGAGCACAGCCAGGGTGGCATCGCGGACGCCCTTCTGGGCCAACTCCAGGCCGCTGCCGCCCCTCTTCACCTCCTCAAGCTTCTTGAGTTGCTTGAGGGTGCTGGTGGTGACGCGGGCCTCTTCCTGCTTCTTGAGGATTTCGCGGAGGCGGTCGTAGAGCCGCGAGAGCTGCTGGAGCTTCTGCTCCGCCGCCGCCTTCGTGTCTTCGAGGAGGATCTTGAACTTGGCGGTGGTGGCGGTGTTCGGCCCCTTGGGCGAGGCGCCGCCCTGGTACGTGCGGCGGTCGTCGGCCTCGGCCCAGTACATCACGGTCTGGCCGAGGCGGTACATTGTGCCGTCAAGGACGAGGGCGTAGTCGAGGACCGTGTCCTTGGGATCGTTGAACTTCTTCCAGGTGCTGACGGTGCGCGGCTCGGCCTGGCCCTCCACCTGCACCTTGAGGCGGACCTCGCCGAGGCCGTAGCGGTCGGCCGCCTTGAGGCTCATCTTGACGCTCTCGCCCACACCCGCCGCCGTGTCGCGCCCCGGCACGGTGAACTGGATCGAGGGCGGCGGGTCCTCGAGGGCAACGACGCGGTAGACCACGGCGGCGCCGTCCGGCGCCTGGCCGTCCATCTGGATCTGGTACGTATCATTCTTGAGGACCGTGAAGCGGGCGGTCATGCGGCGCCCGCCCTCGGCGGCCAGGCACTTGACGGTCGTGCCGCCGCCGAACATCAGGTTGCCGCCCGTAACCGGCGTGGAGACGTGGGCGATCAGGTCGACGGTGGTGCCGATGAGGCACCGGAGCTCGCCGCCGTTGTTCTCGACCTTCTGGGCCTTCAGTTCCGTGTAGTCCGGGTAGTTGTAGACGACGTCGATCTTCTCGATGAGCGGCGGCTCGCGCAGGGTCACCTTGAACGACGGGCTTTCCGTCCCGCCCACGCTCACCGTGTACGTAAAGGGCTGGAGGACCTGCGGAATGTGGAGCGAGAACCGGTCGGGGCGCTCGGAAGCACGGACAAGGGCCTTGCGGGCAATCGCCCCGGCCGTCTCGGAGACCTCGATGAAGCCGTCATGGAGCTTGCCCTTGGGGTCGGCGATGACGGCCTCGATGTCCATCGGCTCGCCCTTGATCCACGAGACGTTGCCGGGCGTGATGGACGAGAATCGCACGTCGCCGACCGAAGCGACCTTCCCGAAAGGCATGAGGATCTGTAACGAGGCCGACCAGAACCGGCCGAAGCCCAGGAAGACAAAGGCCACGAGCGCAAGCGACGCCATGAAGGCAGCGGCGGCCCACCGCTTGGCCCGCCGGTCGCTCACCGCTTGCATCAGGTCGATGCCGCGCGCCCCGGCGGCCGCCTCGCCGATGGCCCGCTCCACCAGCACGGGCGACCAGTCGTCGGCCGCCTCGGTCAGCAGGATCGTATTGATGAGGCTGTTGCCGAGCTCGGCGATGCGCGTCTCGAGGAACCGCGCGACCTCTTTGTCGCTCGGGTCCCACCTCAGCGGCACGATGATGCACCGCCAAAACGTGCCGATCGCCGTCGCCACGGCCGCCACCAGGAACGTGATGCGCCAGGGCGGGCCGAGGCGGAGATACCCCTGGGCCAGGGTCAGGACGAGGATCATGCCGCACAGGATCGTGGCCATCGCCAGGAGGCCCTCGATGACGCGCAGCCGGCGCATCGTGGCGCGGACGTGGTCGACGCGACTCAAGACCTCGTAGTACGACTGATAGTTGGTGAGCGTGGTCATGCGCCAGCCTTATAGTCCCATCGGCATCCGCGCGGCACCAGCAACATTATATTGTACGACCGGGCATAGGGCTAACGCGAATTGGGCCCGAAGAAAAGAACTGGCCACGAATGACGGTAAAGCCGACGCCTTGCCGCGCTGGACAGGCGGCCGAAGGCAACCGCGTGGCTGAAGGCAACGGCGAAACACGCGGTCGCCTTCGGCTTCCCGCTAAACGCGCGATGCCGTCGCCGCTCAATCCGCAATCGTTATGGCTTGATGGTCACCTTGCTCGCCCCGGTGACCACCATGTCGAAAAGCTCCTCGACGTCCTTGTTGTGCATGCGGATGCACCCCTCGGAAACCTCGCGGCCGATGCTCGTCGGGTCGATGGTCCCGTGGATGCCGTAGTGGTTGCCGATGTCGATCCACCGCGACCCGAGCGGGTTATCGGGCGCCCCGGGCGCCTTGAAGTCGGCCTTCGTCTTGTGCTGCGGCTGGTACGGCGGGTCCTTCAGCTTGTTCTTGACCACGAACGTGCCCTCGGGTGTCTTGTTACTCGCGCCGATGGCAATCGGGCAGACCCGGATGCAAACGTCGCCGAGCCAGGCCTGGAGTTCCTTCTTCCCCTTCAGGATCTCGACGTGGACCGGACCCTGGATCACCTTGACCTGCTGCCCGGCGGTGATGCTCGGCGCGCCCATGCGGTTGACGCGCATGATGAACTCAAAGGGCACCAGGTGCCGCTTGCCGATGCCGATGAGCGAGTCGCCCGAGACCGCCTGGTACGTCTTCTCGTAGGGGTCATCGGGCACGCGCTGGCTGCCGAGCTGAATCTTGTCGGCCAGGGCAACGAGAGCATCGCGGACCGCTTTGCCCTTGGGGCCGTCGACGCCCGTTCTCAGCGCCTCGCTCAGCCGCTTCTGGGCCTGCACGGGCCGGTCGCGCACCATCGCGAGCCCTTCGTCGGCCGCCGCCTCACCCGGACCGGCGGCAACCGGAGCCACGGCTGTCCCCGGCGAGGCAGGCGTCGTCGCAGGCGGCGGCGTTGCCGGCCCCGGAACCGCCGGCGCCGCGGCGGACGGACTCGGCGTTTCAATTTCGACCGGCGGCTTCGGAAGCGGCGGCGCCGTATCCGACTTCGACAGGTAGTGCGCGCCAATCAGAACTCCCGCCACAAGGACGGCGGCCACTCCCACGGCTACCACAATTCGACCCAACGTAGTCATACTCGCTCAACCCCTTTCATGGTTCCTGGGTCAGCCAAGAGTCTAAGGCTATAAGTCTCAAGTTCCAAGTCGAAAGTTGTGGAGGGAGTAATCCCTCCGTTTCGGGTGGCATGGCCACGGTAACAGCGGGCTGGGCGTGCGCCTCCGCCGACACGCTTTGGCGGAGCGCTCACTTTCCGAACGTGAGGACCTCTGTGTCCGTGACGAC